>NZ_JBFUKN010000003.1:0-176571 GCF_056400845.1 Mycobacterium sp. P4_H6
GCCGAATGTGCCGGCGGTCAGCGTCAGCACGCCGTTGTGGAGGCAGTGTCGGGATACTGCGGCCACGGCGTCTCTGTTGGGGCTGCGGCTTCCAGGCGTGACCAGTTCGACGGCGATCATCGCGCCACGGCCGCGGATGTCACCGATGACGGCGGTGCCCGCCGCGATGGCGCGTAGTTCTCTGGTCATCAACTCGCCGATGCGTTGGGCGCGGTCGAGCAGGTTGTGGCTCTCGATCTCCTCGAAGACACCCAGGGCGGCCGCGCAGGCCACCGGGTTGCCGCTGTAGGTGCCGCCGATGCCGCCCGAGTGAGCGGCGTCCATGATGTCGGCGCGGCCGGTGACTGCGGCGAGGGGCATGCCGCCGGCGAGCCCCTTGGCGGTGGTGATCAGGTCCGGGACGATGCCTTCGTGCTCGCTTGCGAACCACGCGCCGGTACGGGCGATTCCGGTCTGCACCTCGTCGGCGATCAACACGATGCCGCGGTCGCGGCAGAAGTCTGCCACCAGGCGCAAGAACCCGTCGGCGGGCACGATGAATCCGCCCTCACCCTGAATCGGTTCGACGACCACGCAGGCGACAGCGTCGGCGCCGATCTGCGCGTCGACGAGCTGGGTGAATTGGCTGAACGCTTCGGCCGAGCAGTTATCCGAGCCCGACGGCCAGCGATAGGGGTAAGCCATCGGCGCCCGGTACACCTCGGGAGCGAAAGGGCCGAAGCTGTGCTTGTAGGGCTGGTTCTTGGCCGTCATCGTCATGGTGAGCAGAGTGCGACCGTGAAAGGCGTGGTCGAACACCACGACAGCGGGACGTTTGGTTGCCGCGCGCGCGTATTTGACGGCGTTCTCCAGCGCTTCGCTGCCGGTGTTGAACAACGCGGTGCGCTTCTCGTGGTCGCCAGGGGTGATCCGGTTGAGGATCTCGGCGACCTCGATGTATGGCTCGTACGGGGTGGCCAGGAAGCAGGTGTGTGTGTACCGGGTGAGTTGTTCGGAGGCGCGGGCCACCACCTGCGGCGCGGCGTTGCCGACCGTGGTGACGGCGATGCCACTGCCCAGATCGATGAACGAATTGCCGTCGACGTCGACGAGGACGCCGCCGCCGACCGCAGCCGCATACACCGGCGCGCCACTGGTCAACCCGGCGGGTAGGGCCGCGTTGCGCCGGCGGGCAAGTTGCTGTGAGCGAGGTCCCGGAACCTCAGTGATCAACCGGCGTTGTTGGCGTAACTGTGGGCCGCCCACCTCGGTCTCAAACACCGTCATCTCGGTCATCCTTCCGTCGATGTCTGCTTCGAGAGTAGAAAGGGATCGTCCGGTCACCTATAGACGGAATGGATAGTGCATACGCTCCAACTGTCCATAACGGCGATGCGACTTTTCGGTGTCTCCGGCCGACACTGTCTGCGTCGCAAGGGAAGGACGCAGGTTATGGACAACGATGTCGCCACCGCCGCACGAGTCGATATGGACGGCGAGATCGACGAGGCGATCCGCCGGGTTGTCGGAGGCCCTGGCGTTCCCGGCGCCAGGATGTCGTTCGTCAAGCGCCCCGGAGCCAAGGATTTGGTCCGCGCCGTCGTGGCCTGGCCGGCACCGCAACCGCTGTTGACTGATATCTGCGCGCTCTTCGAACACTTCGGATTGCAGGTGGCCCGGCAGCGCAGCCTGGATGTGGGAGCACACAGGACCGGCGTGACGGTTTCGGTATTCGATTTCGTGGCTCCGCCTAGATGGCACCCGGGCAGTTCCGCCAAAGTGTCAGAAGCCATCGAAGCCCGCGACACCGACGGGTTCGCGGTCGACGACTTCGCCCGGCTGATCGTGTCGGCCGATCTGGGATGGCGCGCGGTGATGCTGGTGCGCTCGGCGGCCCGCTTCCTCCGCCAGGCGGGCCTGGGCATGTCCCCGAGCTACCTGATCGCCACCTTGGACGAGCACCCCGACTTCGTGTCTGCATTCGTGGCGTACTTCCACGCCCGCTTTGATCCCGATGTCTGCGACCGCAACGAGGTGGCAAGCGCGGCCCTGGAGGCCCTGAGCGCACCGATCGAGGCCACCAAGACTGTCGACGAGGACCGCATTTTGCGTGCATACGCTTCCTTCGCCTCAGCCACTCTGCGCACCAACTGGTTTCAGCTCGACGCCGACGGCGCACCCAAGCGGCACGCCTCGTTCATGCTGGATTCGGCTGCACTGCAACCGCACGGACCGGTCGTGCCGTTCCGGGAGATTTTCGTCGATTCCGACGACGTCGAAGGCATTCACGCCCGTAGCGGCCCCGTCGCCCGAGGGGGGCTGCGGTTCTCCGACCGTCCCGAGGACTACCGCACTGAAGTGCTCGGATTGATGAAGACCCAAACAGTGAAGAACTCCCCGATCGTGCCGGTGGGGGCGAAAGGCGCCTTCGTCCGGAAGAACCCAGCCATCAGCGCCGAGCAGGCTTACCGGACGTTCATCGCCGGTTTGCTTGATGTCACCGACAACCTCATCGGCAGCTCGGTTGAAACCCCGCCGCGCACCATCGTCTATGGCGGACCAGACACTTATCTGGTGGTGGCCGCGGACAAGGGGACGGCACGGTTCTCCGATTTGGCCAATGACGCTGCGGTGGCGCGCGGCTTCTGGCTTGGTGACGCGTTCGCTTCAGGCGGTTCGGACGGCTACGACCACAAGGCGATGGGGATCACCGCGCGCGGAGCCTGGGTGTCGGTGCGACGTCACTTCGCTGACCTCGGCCTGGATGTCGACCGAGATCGCCTGAGGACCGTCGGGATCGGCGATATGTCCGGCGACGTGTTCGGCAATGGCATGCTGCTGTCACGCACCATCTGCCTTGTCGCCGCGTTCGATCACCGTCACATTTTCATCGACCCCGATCCCGATCCCGAAACCAGTTACGCTCAGCGAGAGCGGCTCGCGCAGTTGCCTGCCAGTAATTGGGCCGACTACGAAACGGCCGCTCTGTCCCCTGGTGGGGGAGTGTGGCCGCGGACCGCCAAACGAATTGTGCTGCCGGCACCCGCGCGCGCCGCGCTGGGCATCACTGCCGAAACGCTCACTCCGGCGGAGTTGATTCGTGCGATCCTCTGCGCCGAGGTGGATTTGTTGTGGAATGGTGGCATCGGCACGTATGTGAAATCGAGCGGGGAAAGCCATGCTCACGCAGCGGATCCCGCCAACGACACAATCAGAATCGATGCACACGAACTCCGGGCCAGAGTGGTCGGAGAAGGCGGGAATCTGGGCTTCACCCAACGAGCCCGCATCGAGTTTGCCCTTGCCGGCGGTCGGATCAACGCCGACTTCATCGACAACGCTGCAGGGGTGGCAACCTCCGACCGGGAGGTCAACCTCAAGATCGCTTTGGATGCAGCCCTACGGGCCGGGCGCATCACCGTAGGCGAGCGTGGCACCCTGTTGACCGACGCGCAGCACGAGGTAGCGCAGGAGGTGCTGTGGGGCTGCGCGAACCAGGTGCAAGCGATCAGCTTGGCCGAGGCGCAAGCTGCGCACCTGCTCAACCGACACGAGCGGTTGATCGAGAATTTCGAACGATTCAGTGGTATCACCCGCGCTGCCGAAATGCTCCCCACTCGAGCCGAATTGGTATCCAGAACGCGCGACGGGCGTGGGTTGACTCGTCCGGAAATCGCAGTGTTGCTGGCCCATTCGAAGAACGTCGTGCGCGATGAACTGTTGGCCAGCCAGGTTCCTGACGATCCGATTTTTGTTCCTGCCCTCCATTCCTACTTTCCCGCCGGGTTCCAAGATCGACTCAGCACCGAAATCGCCGAGCACCGGCTTGCACGCGAGATCATCGCGACCCAGATCGCCGACGATCTGATCAACCACGTCGGGCCGGGGTTGATCTATCAACTTGATGAACGCCTCGGCGTGCCCACTCCGGCGGTCGCAGCCGCATATGCAGTTATCCGCGAGCTGTTCGGTGTAGGGAGTATGTGGCGGGCTGCACGCGCGCAGGCCGACGGTGCCCCAGACCGGCGGTGGGAATCATTGCACAACGTGCAGCAGTTCATCGAACACACCGCCGCACGGCTGTTGCGCCACCATGGAGGACGTATAGATATCAACGCCACAATCGCCCGATATCGTTCCCACATCGACGAACTGGCTGCGGGCGCGGGCGAGCACTGGGAGCAACTCCAACGCGAAGCCTTCGATCTCAGTCAGACAGCGACCAATGTGGCGCTACCTATCTGCGACGTCGCGCGGGTGTACCTGGCTTTGGATCAAGAGCTCGACCTCGGGTGGATAACCCACGGGCTCGCTACCCGCACAGCCTCCACGTGGTGGGAAGCTATGGGCGCTGCGGCAATGCGAGACCAGCTGGCCGACACCCATCACAGGTTGACTGAAGCGGTGGTGCGTCTCGGCGGAAGGGACCCGCGTGCCGTGGACGACTGGCAGCGGATGTCGGTCCGACCCCTTGGCCGATTCACCGAGATGCGTGCTGAATTGGGCCGTGACAGCGTGATCGACGTCGAGCGGGCAGCAACTGTGCATGCCGAATTACTGCTGTTGTGCCGGCACTCCGAGGCGCTGCGCCAGTGACCGACGGCGAAAAATCCGGCAGACCGCACCGGTGCCATCCGAGTGCGGTCTGCCTTGACGATCTACAAGCGTTGCTTGTCTTCAGAAGAGATAACTGGGTAGTACCAGCAGAACGCAGGTGATCACCGGACCCACCACCGCCATGGACAAACCCCATCGCAGCAGCATCGTCGTGACCCGGGGACGTTGGTCTTCGCTGGTACTGGCTACCGCAATCGCCCCCGACGTCGAGAAGGGGGTCGAGTCGACCAGCGTTGCCGACAAAGCGAGGGCCGTGATCAAGCCGACACCGGAGATGTCCCCGAGGGCCACCAGCGGAAGTGACAACGGAATGAGGACGGGCAGCAGCGCGGTGGTGGAAGCGAACGCTGACACGAGCGCTCCGACGAAGCACAGTGTGAGCACTGCGGCAAGGGGCCAGGGAATGCGTGATGCGAGCACTCCGAGGCTGTCCATCGCCCCCATGCGTTGCAGTAGACCGACATAGGTGACGATACCGCCCACCAGGAGAATGGTGGACCAGTCGATCTCGGCGATTGAGGTCCGTGAGTCGCGCGGAAACAGCAGACAGATCGCGACTGCGATCCCAATCGATACGGCACCGATGTTGACGTTGACGCCCAGCAGAGGCAAGCCGATCACCGATACCACCAGAACCACGAGACCGGCGACCGTGACGCGTTGTGCCGGTGCCGACAGCGTCGAGACCAGTGTCGGACGAGTGCTCGTGGCTGTCATCTGATCGGCCACCGCAACCCCAGAGTCCGATCGGACACCGGGAGTCGTGGCCCCAGAGCCTTCCGGTGCGCCCGGATCATGCGGGGTGACCACCTCGGTGTGCCGGCGGAAGATGAGCTGCGCGACCACCTGCAGCAGGACGACAATCGCCAGTACGACAGCGAATTGGGTGTACGGGTTGAGGCTGACACCGCCCTCTTCGCCGATGCTGACCGTCAGGATCCCATACAGGCTGGTGGGGGCGAAGCAGCCCGCGACAGAGCCGTTGATAGCGCCCAGCGCCATCAGCACCGGGTCCCGACCATTCTGTGCAGCGAGCGACATCGCAATGGGGATGACGACCATGGCGGCGAGTGGGTTGCCCAAACTGGCTATGAACAGGGCGATGGCGAACATGAGCCAGGGTAGGAGAAACGTCCGAGTGCCGGCCCGTCGGACCGCCATGTCGACCAGGGTGTCGAGGGTGCCGTTGCCCCGCGCGATGGCGAGGAGAAATGTCATTCCCAACAGGATCAACATCAATTCGGCAGGCCACCCGCGCATGATCTCCGTGACGGACTCCGCACCGAGGGTGAGGCCCACGCCGACTGCGGCGGCCAGTGCCAGTGCTCCGACGTGGACGTGTCTGAGACTGCCGATGACGAAAACGAGGACTAAGCAACAGATGGCGATGATCTGACTGATTGGCATGGCGTCGCTCCCTATATCAGGTGTTGTGGGATTTGACCGCGTAGAACGGTCAACGGCCTTCCCAGTTGGGTGTTCGCTTGTTCAGGAATGCGGATACTGCTTCCCGCGAGTCATGGGACAAATAGCTGGCGACGACCAGATCGGTGTTGTCACCGATTGTGCTACGGCATTGCAGGATTGATCGTTTGGTGTACGAAAGCGTGAGCGGCGCGAGTTCCGCCATCTCCAAGGCCACTCGCCGAGTCAGATCTCGCAAACCCTCGTGTGTAGAAGCGGTCGCAAAGGCCGCACCCGCTCGCTGCAGGTCAGCTGTTCCCAGCAGTTGAGCGCGCATGATCATCGTCTTGGTGAGAGGGGCGCCGAGGAAACTGATCAATCGCGAGAGATTCAATGTCGACAGGCAGTTTCCGACTGTTCGCGCGATCGGAAAGCCGAACCGGACATCTGGCCCGGCGATGACGATGTCACTGCAGGCCGCGAGCAATGCGCCCTGCCCCACTACTGCACCGTCTAGTGCCGCAATCACCGGTACGCGCAGGGTTTCGATGGCAACCAATGCACATTCGGCATCGGCTTCCGTTTTTCTGACGTCGTCCGCGCTCTCGAGAGCTCGGAATTCAGCGATGTCGTTTCCGGCCATGAACGCGGGCTTACTTCCGGTCGCACCCTGCAACACGACCACGCGTACGGTCGTGTCGTTGTTCGCGTACGCGCACGCTTCGAGCAGGCGGCCCTCCATGTCCTTCGTCGCGGCGTTCAATCGGGAGGGACGATTGAACGTCAGCGTGAGGACCGGACCGGTCTGCTCAGTGATCAGCACCGCATCTTCGGTGACCGTTGAACTCTTGGCGCCCATCAGAGTTCGGCGAATTCTGCGGTCCTGACGATCCCGCGGTCGGTCAGGCGGTCGATAGCGTCCTGGGTGTACCCGAGTTCGGTCAGAACCGTGTGGGTGCTGCCGCCGAGCGCCGGGCCCGCGCTCTCCCGGACCGTGGGGGTCTTTGAGAACCGCATGGGCGAACCCATCTGACGCAGATGGCCCCCGTCGGGGGTCTGTGAATCCCAGAAGTAGTCCCGCAAGACGAGTTGCTCGTCGTGAAACGCCTGTTCGTAGTCGTTCACCGGAGCGGTGGGAACTCCCGCAGCGGCGAGGCAGGAGAGCCAATGTTCGCGAGGAAGCTTGATGGTCTGCGCTTCGATGATGTCTATCAATTGGTCGCGATTTCGCATACGGTCGGCGTTGGTGAGGAAGCGATCATCATCCACGAGTGCCTGCAAACCCATCGCCTCACAGAAGGACAGCCATGTCTTGGGGGTCGCGGCCCCCAAAGTGAACCAACCATCTGATGCGCGCACGGCTTGGTACGGGGCGGCCGACTGGTGCACAGACCCTTGCGCTCGAGGAATCTCTCCGGTGGCGGTGTAGCGGGCGAACTCCCAGATCGCGTAGGACATGCCCGCTTCGAAGAGCGACACGTCAATGAACTGACCTTCGCCAGTGGCATTTCGGTGGTTCAACGCCGCCAGTACGGCGATGGCGCCATAGAGCGCACAGCCTATGTCGCAGATCGGCACTCCGGCCTTGACGGGATCTCCGCCCGCATAGCCCGTGATGCTCATCAATCCCGATCGGGCTTGTGCCATGATGTCGAGGCCCGCGTCTGCTGCCAACGGCCCGTCCTGACCCCATCCGGAAGCAGACAAATAGATAAGACCCGGGTTCGTTTCGGCGAGGGTGTCGTAGTCGAATCCCAAGTGGCGCATGGAACCCGGGCGCAAGTTCTCGATGAGGACATCGGCCCCTGCAACGAGAGCGAGGAAGATCTCACAACCCTCGGCGGTCTTGAGATTTACCGCGATGGACTGTTTGTTCCGGTTCAGCGTGAGAAATGCGGCGCTGTCCGCGACCGACTCGATCATGGCTCCGTATGTGCGCACCACATCGCCGCCGGTCGGGTCTTCTACCTTGGTGACCTGTGCTCCGAGGTCCGCCAGAAGTGTGCCGCAGTACGGGCCGGCGATGTAGTTTCCGACCTCCAGCACGCGAAGTCCGCTGAGAGCGTGTGTATTCGACAAAACTGTCCTTTCGCTAGAGCGAGTACGAGCAGGTGGTGGCCCTGCAGGAGCTCGGTGGCCACCAGCGGCCCCATCCCGAACGCGCATGTCGCGCCTCAAGATCTAATTTGGGTGTTTGTATTCTCAGTATCGGCGGCACCGGCGACGGAACGCTGTCGCTCCCGCCGCCTGCCGCCACCGGCCGCTCGTCACCCCGTGTGGTGTGAGGAAAATCCCTCCACCGGCCGAGTGTGACGTATCAATCGGTAGATAAAAGTGAACCAACAGGTGAATGTTGCGTCAAGCGCTAGTTCTGCACGTATACGGTGCAAATATGCATGAGAGAGAATGGCGACTCGTTCTGGCCCTGTCGCCCAACTTGGCGTATCTGACGAAGGTCATCGATTGTGGGAGCTTCACCGCCGCGGCGGCTGAACTGAAGATGACGCCTTCGACATTGAGCAGGTCGATCCGTCGGCTGGAGCATGACATCGGGATCGAACTCGCGGTGCGCCACGGCCGGGCCGCAGAATTGACTCCAGCGGGACTCTTGCTGGCACAGCAAGCGCGTGTCGCGGTGAATCAGGTACGAACCGGCCTGCGTGAGGCAGCTCTGGCCAGTGCGCGGCCGGTCATTCG
The DNA here is from genome assembly GCF_056400845.1 of Mycobacterium sp. P4_H6. NCBI lineage: Bacteria > Bacillati > Actinomycetota > Actinomycetes > Mycobacteriales > Mycobacteriaceae > Mycobacterium > Mycobacterium sp. P4_H6. Next base: position 8,698 of record NZ_JBFUKN010000003.1, read on the forward strand.
TATCGGTCTGTTGCGCTCGCTAGGGTCCGAGTATGTACCGACCGTGGTCGGGACTTTCGCAGGAGAGCATCCCGGCGTGCAGTTCTCCTTTCGTGAGGCCAGTGGCACCCGACTCGCGCAGATGCTGGTGGACCGCGAAATCGACATCGCTTTGATTGCGCCCCCGCCTGAAATGGCCGAGGTGGTGGCCACCGTTCTGTTCGAGCAGACGATTGATGTCGTCGTATCGAACCAGAGCCGCTGGGCGCGAGAACAATCCGTCGATCTGGCAGCACTCGCCGATGAGAATTTCATTCTCTCCGAGCGCGGCTACGACGCCCGCGCCGTTGCCGACAAGCTATTCGAGACTGCGGGGTTTCGACCGAAAGTCATCCTGGAAACTGACGATATGGCGATGGCGGTGGGGCTCGCTGCGGCGAGCATGGGAGTGGCGTTGGCGCCACCGACTCCCGAGGCGCTCGGACACGTCACCCGGGTTTCGTTGAACGATCCCAGGGCCCGGCGCCATGTTGCTGTGTGCCGACTCAAGGAGGCCTCTTCGGTGCCACTCGTCTCCGACTTCGTCCAACACGTCATTCAGCATTCACAGGAGACCAAATCCACCTAGAGCCGGTGCGAAACCGGGCGGTCAGAAAGTCGGTCGCGCCCGTGTTCGTGGCAGCACCACCGACCTGAGGCGGGCGCACCCCGTTGTGGAACACCGACAGGCCGTGCCGGAGCGTAATTCGATTCGGGTGATCGAGGAGCGCGCAGTCAGGCGCTGCCACCGTGCCGTCTCGTCAAAGGTGTTACGGCGGTTTTGATCTGCAACTCCGGCTGCCGGGAATCGGTCGCGGACGGTAGTCGCCCGAACGCGCGTTCAAGGGCGTGCGTTCACTGCGTCGTCCACCATGCCCTGCCGATACCGATACCGACCCGTGCAGTGATCGGGGCGTCAAGTAGTGCTATATGGGCGCGTCCGCTAGGAGGGGAAGTGGTCCTGGTTGCCCGGCGGTAGCGGGCGTTAAGCGACTCGATCGGATTCGTTGCGTGCAATCCGACTTGTCACGCATGGCCACGGTGACCGCGAATGCAGACCGGTGTTACCTACTTGGCGAGAGGGCGAATCCGAGGTGCGCAGGCCGCGGCTGTGCATTGCCGAATTATGAACGTCCATGATCGCGATGGGGGTCTGCTGCACCAGTAGCAGCTATCGCATGAACTACGCCGGAACCTCACCATTGACCATCGCGTCAGGCCGAAAACGCGCGGTCTTGGCCCGTCACGTTCGCAACAAAGGACTCTACGACGCCGTCGACCAGTGGGCCTTCTGTGCCATCACTCGCAACCCCGGCGCTCGCGCCTTCTACGACCAACCCCGCACCGCCTGAGACATCCACCGCCCAGCGTTACCCGCTTTGGGCAACCGCCTTGTCGGCATCCTGCACGGTTGCCTCAGCCACCACAGCATCTATGAAGAACACGAAGCCTGGCCGTACCGACAAACCATCGCGGCTTGCCACATTTGGACCTGGGATGGCTAGCCTCCGGAGGGGATGCGTGGTGGCGCGGAGCCGGCGAGGGCCAGAATGTGCGCCATGAGCCCGCCGGATCGTATCCACGTGTCCTCGACTGTGGTGTCGATCCGCGCGCGGGCGTCGAATTGACGCTCCTCGGTGGTGGCGTCGTGCACGGTCACGCGTAGTGGAGCCTGGGTGAGTGGCGTGGCTGTCAGCCCGGTGATGTCGAAGGTCTCTGTGCCGTCGAGGTCATCGGGGCGCAGGTCGGGGCACTCGACGGGCAGCACACCCATGGCGACCAGATTGGTGCGGTGAATGCGTTCGAAGCTGCGGGCCACCACCGCCTTGATGCCCAGCAACCTGGTCACTTTGGCCGCCCAGTCCCGCGCCGACCCGGCGCCGTAGAGGTTCCCGGCGACGACGATCGTGTCGATCCCGCGGGAGGCGTAAAGTGCAGCGGCTTCGTGGATCGGCAGCATGGTGCCGTCGGGCTGAACCGCGGTCCAGGCGCCCCGACGGTCAGGCGTCAGCCTGTTCTGCAGTGTTGGATTCGCGAAGCCGCCTCGCAGCATGACGTCGTGGTTTAGGCGACGAGCGCTGTAACTTCCAAATGATTCAGGTCGTACACCCCGCTCGGCGAGCCACTGCCCTGCTGCACTGTCGGCGGTGATCCGGGCTACCGGCGAGATGTGGTCTGTGGTGATGCCGTCGCCGAGCAGCAGCAGTGGGCGGGCACCGTGGAGGTTTCCGTTGAAGATGGGACGCGACAGGGCCGCGTCGGCGAATGGTGGGCGCCGGATCATGCCTGCCTGGCCGTCCCAGTCGTAGTGTTCCCCGTCGGGGTGCTCGAGTTCGTCCCAGGCGGTGGTCGTCAGGGGGAGCGATCCACTCAATCCGAGGGAGGATCGTTCGCCGGCGCTGACCACGGAGTCGATGTCGCAGTCGGAGGGCCAGATGTCGTGCAAGTACACCGGTGTCCCAGAGTTGTCCACGGCCAACGGTTCTTGGGTCACGTCGATGTTGGTGCGCCCGGCGATCGCCATCGCGATCACCAGCGGAGGTGAGGCCAGATAGGAATGGGTGACGTCGGGGTGGATGCGGCCGGGGAAGTTCCTATTGCCTGACAGCACTGCCGCGACGGCCAACTTGCGATGTTGGATCTGGGCGGAGATGTCGGGGTCGAGCGGCCCGGAGTTCCCCATGCAGGTTCCGCACCCGAAGCCGGCGATCTGAAAGCCCAACTTGTCCAACGCATGCTGCAGGCCACTTGACGCAAGCAGCTCTGCGGTCGCCCGAGAGCCCGGTGTCAACGAGGTCTTGGTCCACGTCGCGGTCCGCAGCCCGCGGTCGACGGCATTGCGAGCCAGCAACCCCGCCGCGGCCATCGCTCGCGGATTGGATGTGTTGGTACAGCTCGTGATCGAGGCGATGACGACGTCGCCGTCGCGGAGCCCGCCTGCGGTGCGGGTTGGCCCGCGGTCCACCGTGTGCGCAAGTGACGCAGGGCTGAACGTCTGGTGTGGCCGGGAGGGGCCGGCCATCGTCACCCGCACCGTCGACAGGTCCAGCATGAGAACTTCGTCGTAGCAAGCTGATTGGTCAGGGTTGTGCATCAACCCCTGGGCGTTGAGGTAGGCCCGTGCCGTCGTGATCGTTGCCGCCGGTCGACCCGTGGTGACCAGGTAGTCGACGGTGCGCGGGTCGGCCGGGAAGTAGGCCATGGTGGCCCCGTACTCGGGGGCCATGTTGGCGATGGTCGCACGGTCGGGGACTGACAGCCGGGCCAGCCCCGGTCCGTGGAACTCGACGATGCGCCCCACGACCCCGTGGGACCTCAGCACCGAGGCCAGGGTGAGCGCGACGTCGATGGCCAGCACGCCGGGCTCCAGTGCACCGGCGAGACGTACGCCAACCACCCCTGGCACCGTGATCAGAATGGGTTGGCCCAGCGCGGCAGCGGTGGCCTCGATGCCGCCCACACCCCATCCGGTGACCGCGATCCCGTTGATCATCGTGGTGTGACTGTCGGTGCCCACTACTGAGTCCAGTCGGGCAAGCCGACGGTCGCCATGCTGGGCGACGGCGACGACGTCGGCCAGCACCTCGAGGTTGAGCTGATGGCAGATGCCGATGCCGGGCGGCACTACCCGCAGGGTCGGGAAGCGGGTCTGCGCCCACCGCAGGAATCGGTATCGGTCGCCGTGACGCTCGTATTCGCTGTTGACGTTTGTTGCGGCGGCATCCGCGGTGCCGGCGGTGTCGAGTTCCAGGGCATGGTCGACGACGAGGTCCATCGGTCTGCCAGGTGCGACCTCGGTGGGGTTGACACCCAGTTCCATTGCGCGTTCCCGCAGGGTGACCAGGTCGGCCAGGACCGGGATGCCTGAGGCGTCTTGCAGCAGGATCCGCTCGGGGAAGAACGGGATGGCCGTTGACGTGTCGCCGCCGACGAGGGCGCGAACGTGCTTGATGGTCACCGTGTGGTCGTCGAGGTGCTGCAGCAGGTTCTCCAGCAGCGCCCGTGTCGAGTAGGGAAGGTGCTGAGTCGGCCCGGTGATCTCGTGGGCTGCGTGCAGGCTCGTGAAGTCGGTGTCGGCGATACCGGGCAGGGGCCGCCGAAGGTCTACCGTCATCGGGGTTGCGAGGGCGAAGATGGTGCCGCGACGGCACGTTCGGGGGCTCCGACGTAGGTCGGCAACAGCGGCGGTGGGATTGGCCCCTTGATCCGGCGGCTGCCCTGGTGTTCCTCCCATGAGTGGGCCAGGATCCCGACCGAGCGCGACAGGATGAACAGGCCGCGGCCGAGTTCGGGAGCGAAGCCAAGTTCGGCATAGATCACCGCGGTGGCACCGTCGATGTTCATCGGCACAGGGCGTTCCCGTCCTGAGGCTAGTTGTCGCTCCAACTCTTCGGCGATCCTGAGGTAGTCGCCACTGATGGTACCGGTGTCGACCTGCTGTTGGACGGCAGTCAACAGGGGGTCGCGGCGCGGGTCGCGGGCGTGGAAACGGTGGCCGAAACCCGGTATGTAGCTGCCCGTGGCCCGGTGGTCGGCGACCTGCTGCGCCACTGCGGTCTCCAAGTCGCCCGCTACCGTGGCGGTGCGGATGTCATCGAGCAGCTGCATGCATTGTTGGCCTGCGCCGCCGTGGATGTCGCCGAGGAGTCCTACGCCGGTGGACATCGAGCCGTGCAGTCCGACGCCACAGGTGGCTGCCATCCGGGCCGCGGCGATCGATGGTGCCTGCGGACCGTGATCAACGGCGGCGACGAGTGCCTGCTCGAGGAGCCTGGCGTGCTCGGGCGCCGGCAGGTCACCGCGCACCATCAGCCAGATCATCTGCGCGAAGCTGGTGCCGGCGATCAGTTGTTCGACGGGATACCCGCGCAATCGAATGATCCCCGGTTCGATGTCGGAGATCGCCGTCGACCACCAGTCGGTGACATCGCTGCTCGAGGCCTGTGCCAGGGCCTTCTCGCGGGCAGCACTCATATCGCCTTCTCCTCACGCAGACGGGCGATGTCGGACCGTTCATAGCCCAGGGCTGACAGAATCTCGTCGGTGTGCTGGCCGAGGGTGGGGGGTGGTGTCTGCGGCGAGGCACCCGTTCCGTCAACATGTGTCGGCGACCCGAGAACGCGCAGCGAGTCGGCGGCAGCCGCGGGTGAGTCGATTGTGGCGACGAGGCCGCGGTGGTTGACCTGAGCCGAGGTCAGGGCATCCGGGACCGAAACCACCGGGGCGGCAGGCACGCCGGTGTCGAGTAGCACGCGGTCCCACTCGACGGCCGTGCGCTCCTTCAACGAGGTTTCCAGTTCCGCGCGCAGCACGTCGCGATTGCGTTTGCGGTCATCCCTGGTCCGGAAGCGCGGATCGTCGATGAGTTCGTCACGCTCCAGGACGCGGCACAGGGATTCGTACTGCTCCTGTTTGTTGGCGGCGATGTTGAGTGCGCCGTCGGCGGTGTCGAAGGTGCCTGACGGCGCGGAAGTGATGTTCTCGTTGGCCATCGGGGCGGGTTCACGGCCGCCGATGAGATGGTCGGAGACCACCCAGCCCATCGAGGTCAACGCCGCATCGAGCATGGAGGTGTCGAGGAAGGCGCCTTGTCCGGTGCGACGTTGCCGCAGCAGTGCGGAGACGATCGCGAAGGCAGCCGCCATGCCGCCGAAGCTGTCGCAGACGGGAAACCCGACCCGTAGCGGGGCGGTTGCCGGTGAGCCAGTAATACTCATGATGCCCGACAGGCCTTGCACCACTTGGTCATAGGCCGGGCGGCTACGCATCGGCCCCGTCGATCCGAAACCCGATACCGCGCAGTAGACGAGCCGGGGATTGATCTCGCGCAGCCGGTCCCAGCCGAAGCCCAGGCGTTCCATCACCGCCGGCCGGAAGTTCTCCAGCAGCACGTCGGCCTCGGCCACCAGCTTTTCGAAGACTTCCTTGCCGCCGGGGGACTTAAGGTTGACAGTGACCGAACGCTTTTCGGAGTTCTGCGCAAGGAACGACACGCCGAGGTACTCGGCGCTCAACTCCGAGTCGGCGCCGAGCTGACGCGCCAGGTCGCCGGTGCCTGGGGGCTCGACCTTGATTACGTCGGCCCCCATCAGTGCCAGCTGATAGCTGGCGAACGGCCCGGCCAGGACATTGGTCAAGTCGAGGACGCGGACTCCCTCCAACAGGTTCGCGGTCATAGGAACACCTCCACACTGCCGAGCCCGGCGGCGCTGATCTCCGCGGCTGCCGCCGTCACGGCGTCCACGTAGTGGCCCACCCGATCCGCGGTGAAGCGCGACGTCGGACCACTGACCGACAACGCTGCGATCACCCTGCCGTCGGCGGCGACGATCGGTGCCGCGACCGCGGAAGCGCCGAGTTCCCGCTCGCCGTGTGTGACCGCGTACCCCGCCTCGCTGATGCCGGCAATCTCGCGGGTCAACTGTTCGAGCTGCAGATCGGCGCGCGCGTCGACCAGACTATCGATGACGTGTTCCGGGGCGCCGGTGAGAAGAATCTTGGCTGCCGCGCCGGTGGCCAGCGCGTAGGGCACGCCCACTTGGACCACACTGCGCACGGTGGTGGTGCCCTCGACCTGAGCGATGGAGACACGGTTGAGGTCCTGGCGGATGTACACGTTGACCGTTTCGCCGCACTTGTCGACGAGCCGGGTCATGATCTGGCGGGCATCGGCACTGATCTCCCACATGGTCTGCGACAGCGCGACCCAGCGCAGGAAGCCTGCGCCCACGCCATAAGTGGAGTCGCGACGGTCGGCGATCAAGCCCAACGACTCCAACGTCGACAGCAATCGCACCACGGTGGTCTTCGGGAGCCCGGTCGAAGACACCAGCTCACGCAATGTACGGACGGGATGTTCGGTGTCGAAGAGTTCCAGTACTTCGACCGCGCGCGCGATGCTTCGAACGCCGCCGTCGGCCCGGGTGGACGCAGTGTCAGTGTCAGCCATGCCCACCACCCTAAACCACCTAACGGTTTCTGTACACCATTAGACGGGTTGACTCTGAAATATGGACGTGCTTCCATGGGTGATGCAAAGCACAAACCAGCTAGCGGATCCGATGAACCAGATCTGGCCAACGTGGTCAGAACGGAAAGTAGGTAGTCGTCGTGAGTGGACATCAGCTGGATCTGGTCGTCGTCGGTTGTGGTGCCGGTGGCTTGGCGACCGCCCTGCAAGCACTCCAATCGGCTCCGGGGTTGCGAGTGATGGTTCTCGAACGCACCTCGAAGGCCAATCGCGGCGGCAACACCGCATGGACGGGTGCGTTCTTTCGGCTCGAGGAAGACGGTTCTCCCGCCGCTGACTTCGCGTCCCGGATGGTCGAACTCAGCAAGGGCAAAACTGACAAGGCGATCGTCGGCCGACTCGCCGCACTCGCGCAGCCGACCATGCAGTGGCTCAACGACAACGGCGTCGCCACCAAGTCGGACATCACGTACTTCCTGACCTCCAAGGGCCCTCGACTCATGCCTGCCGGCGGTGGCGCCGCGATCGTCGAGACCTTCACCAGACGGGTCGAAGAACTCGGCGGCACAATCGAATACAACACCACAGCGCACGACCTGATTCAGGATGAGAACGGCTCCGTCGTCGGCGTCGAAGCCACCGACGGTGCGGGGCGCCGCCGGTCTCTGCTCGCCCGCACCGTGGTCCTTGCCTCCGGCGGATTCCAGGGCAGCCCCGCACTGCTCGACAGGTACCTCGGCGACCGCGGCCACGAATTGGCACCGATCGCCCCCGGCGGCCGTTCCAACCAGGGCGAAGGTATCGAAATGGGCATCCGCGCCGGTGCCCACACCGATGGGCAGTTCGACCGCTTCCACGGTGAACCCGTCGATCCCCGCACCCGCGCTGCGGAAGCGCTGATCATGGTCTATCCCTATGGAATCCTGGTGGACCACCATGCGCAACGTTTCGTCGACGAGGGCGCCGACACCCCGGACAACACCTTCGAGGCCATCGCCTACCGAATCTGGCGCGATGCCGACCAGTACGCCTACGTGATCGCGGACCAGAAACTGATGCGGCACAACATCGCCCGTGCCGTGCTCACTGATCGGGACCCGGAATCGGCTTCCACGCTGGAAGCTCTGGCCAGTCGACTCGGACTGGACCCCGACGCTCTCGTCGAGACCGTCGCCCGCTATAACGCGGCGGCCACCCCCGGACCGCTTGACGTGACCGCGATCGACGGCGTGTCCACCCGGGAACTCGAACCGCCCAAATCGAATTGGGCGCGCCCCCTGGACGAACCGCCGTTCGTCGCGTGGCCCGTGACGTGTGCGATCACCTTCACCTTCGGCGGCCTAAAGACCGACGAACACACGCGCGTGCTCGATTCATCCGGTGAGCCCATCCAAGGTTTGTACGCGGTCGGCGAGATCGCCGGTATCTATCACCACAAGTACCCGGGAGCCACCTCGGTCCTGCGCGCTCTCGCCTTCGGCCGCATCGCCGGCCAGACCGCTGCGAACCGCGCATCCGCACCTGCAGCCCTCGACCACTGACCCCCCAACCCACCACCAAGAGGAATCATGGCGACCACCTCAGGCGCTCCCACCCGTGCGGCCGGCTCACCCCGACGCGCAGCAATCGCAAGCCTCGTCGGTACCACCATCGAATGGTTCGACTTCTTCATCTACGGTCTCGCCGCGGCCCTGGTCTTCGGTGACCTGTTCTTCCCCTCCGTCGATGAGCACAGCGGCCGGCTCGCCGCATTCGCCACCCTCGGGGTCGCCTTCGTGGCGCGGCCCGTCGGTGCCGTGATCTTCGGCCATCTCGGCGACCGGCTCGGCCGCAAGAGCACCCTCATCGCCACACTCGGAATCATGGGAGCTGCCACAGGTTTGATCGGCCTGCTGCCCACCTACGAGACGGCCGGCGTGTGGGCACCGGTGCTGCTCGTCATCTTGCGCCTCCTGCAAGGGCTCGCGGTCGGCGGCGAATGGGGCGGAGCCGTGCTGATGTCCGTCGAACACGCACCCGCGTCGAAGGTCCGCCTCTACGGATCGGCACCGCAGATGGGCAGTCCGCTGGGGCTGGTCCTGGCCACCGCGGTGATGTCTGCCGTGGCGACCCTTCCCGAAGAGCAGCTCTTCAGCTGGGGATGGCGAATACCGTTTCTCGCCGGCTTCATCCTGGTTCTCGTCGGCCTCGCCATCCGGCTCGGCGTCGAAGAATCCGCGCAGTTCACGGAGATCAAGTCGGCCGGCGCCACATCCCGGCTGCCCGTGCGTGAGGTGTTCGCCAAGGCGAAGAAGAGCCTGACACTGGGTATCTCACTGCAAGCGTCCGTCAATGTCGTCTTCTATGTGATCTCGGTGTATTTCCTGACCTACGCCACAAGTTCGCTGGGTCTCGAACGCAGCACGGCGCTGTTCATCGTGATGATCGCGGCGGTGATCGACCTGGCCGCGCTGCCCCTGCTGGCGTCGCTGAGTGACCGCCTCGGCGCGCACCGGGTCTTCGTCACCGGTGCGGTGTTCACCATCATCGCCGCCATCCCGTTCTTCTGGTTGCTGCGCGGTGACAATGTTTGGGTGACTTGCGTTGTCGTCATCGTCATGATGATCGGTGCCCATGCGACCACCTACTCGGTGGTCTCCAGCCTGATTGCCGAACAGTTCGACACCAAGGTGCGCTACAGCGGCACCGCGCTGAGCAATGCGTTGGGTGGGCTGATTTTCAGCGCTCCGACTCCCTTCATCGCCGAAGCTCTGGTCGGCAAGAACGGCACCGGGTGGTGGCCGCTGGCCTTGATGACGATCGTCGCCGCGCTGATCTCGGTGGTCGCCATCCTGCTGACCCCGCGCCGCCCCCGGATCGAAGTCGACACCACTCCAACGCGGTCGCCGGCACCCACCGCCTCCGCCTGATCACTCTTTCAAAGGACCCTGACCTGATGACTGACTCCAGCACAGCCACAAACGAATCCGAGTTCTACACCATGCTGATCGACGGTGACTGGCGGGCCGCCGCGGACGGCGCCACGTTCAGCTCGATCAACCCCTTCGACGGCCGGGCCTGGGCTCACGTGCCCGTGGCGACCGACGCCGACGTCGACGCAGCCGTGGCAGCAGCCCGCAGTGCGTTCGACACGGGACCGTGGTCGCAGTCCACCCCACTGCAACGAGCCACCCTGCTGCGCACCCTCGGGGACCTGATCCGCAGCAACGCCGACGAACTCGCGCGAATCCAGGTGCTGGAGAACGGAAAACTGATTCGTGAGGTCGCCGGCCAGACCCTCGCGCTGGCGAATCACTGCTACTTCTTCGCCGGCGTGGCCGAAAGCCCGACCGGCGAGACCCTGGCCAGCAGCGTGCCCAACATGCAGGTCTTCACCGTGCGTGAGCCCATCGGGGTCGTCGCCGCCATCACCCCGTGGAACAGTCCGCTGGCGCTGTTGCTGTGGAAGTTGTGCCCCGCCCTGGCCGCCGGAAACACCCTGGTGATCAAGCCCTCCGAGATCACACCGGTGTCCACCCTGGTGCTGGCCCGCATCGCACAGGAGGCCGGCTTCCCCAACGGCGTCATCAACGTCGTCACCGGCGCCGGACCCGCAGGCGCCGCCCTGGCGGCTCACCCCGACGTCGACAAGATCGCCTTCACCGGATCGACCGCAGTCGGCAAGAAGATCGCCGTCACCGCGGCCGAACGACTCGCCCGTGTCTCACTGGAACTGGGCGGGAAATCGCCCAACATCGTCTTCCCGGATGCCGACCTGCCAAACGCTGTCAACGGCGTCATCTCCGGCATTTTCGCCGCCACCGGGCAGACCTGCATGGCCGGGTCCCGCGTGTTGGTGCACGAGGACATCTACGACGAGTTCAGCGCGGCACTGGCTGAACGGACCGCCCGGATCAAACTCGGCGACCCGCTCGACCCGGACACCGAAATGGGAACGGTCGCTTGCCAATCCCAGCTTGACAAGGTTCTGCACTACATCGAGGTCGCCAAACAGGACGGGGCGCGCCTGGCCACCGGCGGCGCCAAGCCGACTAGTCCTGAACTGAGCAAGGGGTTGTTCGTCGAGCCGACGGTCTTCACCCACGTCACCAACGACATGCGCATCGCGCGCGAAGAGGTGTTCGGACCCGTCGCCGTCGTCATCAAGTTCAGCGACGAAGACGATGCAGTGCGTATCGCCAACGACACCCCCTTCGGCCTCGCAGCCGGGGTTTGGACCCGCGATGTCGCCCGCGCCCACCGCATGGCCAAACGCCTGCGGGCCGGCAACGTCTGGATCAACAACTACCGCAAGACCAACTACGTGGCCCCGTTCGGCGGCTTCAAGGAAAGCGGGCTGGGCCGGGAGAACGGCTCCCACGCCGTCGAGGAGTACACCGAAACCAAAACGGTGTGGATCGACCTCGGAAACACGATTACCGATCCCTTCAATCCGCGCGCGTAGTCGCCGAGACGCGATTTCCTACCGGCCGGTCATGAGCCAGTTGAAGGAGTGCCACAACTCCGCAGAGAATGCGGGCATCGTCACACAGGCCCTGGCAGAACATTCCTCAACAACGATGTCGACCTATACTGATAGAAGCAGCGTCCACATGACTTGGAGTTCTAGCCCGACCGCGGATTAATAGCGAGAGTCGTTGGTGTGCAACGCCCCTCACCGAGTTGGCAGGGTTGCATCGCTTCCTCTATCGGCTGCTGACCTTCGTAAAGGGCGCGTTGCGGTGACATGGATGCGAACGGGCCTCTCACTGTAAGCCCTCTGATCTCCAGATGGAAGCAAGTGTCCTCACGCCCGTACAAATGCTGGACATGCTCGGTGTTCGGTCGCTGTGCGCACCGACGTGATCAACTTCCCCGTCGGCATCATCGGCTTCGGATAGATGATCGAGGGGCCGGTGGGCCTCAACGTCGAGGATGCGCTGGTTGTCGGTGACGACGTGGTTCGTCGGGCCCGGCGACGGTGAGTACGCGGCTTTCCAACCCGGGTCGGCCATGGCCATGGGTTACGACGAGCTCAAGGTCATCGAGGCGCACCGGTTCCTGCGGTCCGTCCAGACGGGATCGGCTGTCGGCGCGACCATCTGGGATGCCGTCGCGGCTGCGCAGGTCATCGAGGCGATCACCGAATCGGTACGCACCGGATCGTGGGTCCGTCCTCGCACCCTGAGCTGAGACTCAGCCGATCTGCCTGCGGATCTCGTCGGCGACCTCCAGCGTCGCGATCGCGTACCGCAACGGATGGATCTCCGACTCGGTACGGCCTTCGGTGATGCACCGAGCGGCGTCGACCGCGGCGAAGTGCAAGCCATCGGTGTGGCCGCCGGGCTTTTCGTCGTAGCGCAGCCTGCGCCCCGGATCGTTGGGGTGGCCGCGGTGCCGGGTCAGGGTGAAAGGGCCTGGCATGTAGAACGATCCGTCGAGAGCCAGAGTGGCGTCGCGTCCGATGATGGCCGCCGTGGTCGGGGTGTCGGACAGAATCGTGGTGTGCAGCAACGCTTGATTGCCCGCCGCGTCGGACAGTATCGCCGCGATCTGGCCGTGGAGGCCGGGCTCGGCCTCCTGGCCCTGGGCCTGCACCGAGGTGAACCCGTCGGATACGAAATGTGCCAGCGCGATGGTATAGGTGCCGAGATCCAGCAGTGGGCCGCCGGCCAGGCCGGCGTCGTAGATGCGGTGGTCGGGAGTGAAGAACTCGCCGTGATCGKCAATGACGGTGCGGATCTCGCCGAGGGCGCCGTCATCGAGCAGCTGACGGATCACGTCGAATTTGGGCAGGAACTTGGTCCACATCGCCTCGCCGACGAAGCGATTGTTGCGCGCTGCGGCGGCAGCGATATCGCGCGCACCTACGGCGTCCACCGCGAGGGGTTTTTCGACCAGCACGTGCTTACCGGCGTCTAGTGCCGCGACAGCATTGTCACGGTGGCTCGGGTGTGTGGTGGCGATATAGACGACGTCCACCTCGGGGTCGGCGAGCAACGCATCGTAGCTGCCGTAGGCGGTGGGCACAGACCATCGCGCGGCAAAGGCTTCGGCGCGGTCCCTCCCGCGCGAGCCCACGGCGACCACCTGCTGGGTGGTCTGGGCCAGCAGCGTCTCAACGAACCGGTGGGCGATCCAGCCCGGCCCAAGGATGCCCCAGCGCAGACTGGGCGCTGCCCGCGGATCGGGCGTGCGGGCTTGCGGCAGTTCAGTGTTCGCCATGACGTCAGAATAGATGGCAAAGCCTCACTTTGTTAAGACATTAGTATGTAATACTCGGTCCATGACGGTGCGTGTGGGAGTTGTCGGGGTCGGAGTGATGGGCGCAGACCATGCCCGCAAGATCGCGACCATGGTGTCGGGTGCGGAACTCGTTGCGGTGAGCGACTTCGACGCCGCCGTGGCTTCCTCGGTGGCGGCCGAACTCGGTGCGAGTGTGCACGATGACGGCGTGACGCTCATCGGTCACGCCGACGTGGACGCGGTGATTATCGCGACCCGCGACGACACGCACGCCGAATTGGTGCGCGCCGCGCTGCGCGCCGGCAAACCCGTCATGTGCGAGAAGCCGCTCGCGCCCACCGCCGCGGAGAGCCGGGTACTGGTGGATGAGCAAGCGGCGCTGAATGTTCCGTTCGACCTCGTCACGGTCGGCTTCATGCGGCGCTTCGACCCGTCGTATGTGGCACTGCGCGAGCGGGTGTCCGGTGGCGAGCTCGGCGCCCCGCTGGTGGCGCACTGCGTCAGCCGCACCGTCAGCAGCAATCCCGGCGGTGACTCGGCGTCGACGGTCACGAACTCGGCCATCCACGAACTCGATATCGTGCCGTGGCTGCTGGATTCGCCGATCGTGGAGGTGAGTTACCAGCGCGGCAGATCCTCGGTGCACTCGGGAACCCGGCAGGATCCGCAGATCTACCTGCTCCGGACGGCATCCGATGTGCTGGTCACCGTCGAGCTTTACCTGAACGCCCGGTACGGCTATGACACCAGATGCGAGGTCGTCATGGAGACCGGCACGGCGGCATTGACCCTTCCGACGCACGTCGTCACCGACGCCGAACGGCGCAGGGGCGTGGACTATCCGGCGGACTGGATCCCGCGCTACGCCGATGCCTACCGCATCGAACTGCAGGAGTGGGTCGATTCGATCAGCCGGCAACGGCGGTCCACCCTCGCCACCGCCGGCGACGGATTGCGGGCGGCGCAGGTGGCCGATGCGCTGGTCGAGTCGATGAACTCGAACGGCGCGTGGGTCGACGTCGCAGTCTAGACGAGCACCGCGGCCGCGGATTCGGCGGCGAGCTTCAGCGCATGCGCCACCGGGAGCTGCCGGAACCCTGACGACAGGATCTCCACGCCCCACGGGCCGCGGAACCCGAAGTAGCGCAACAGCTCCACCAGGCCGACCAGATCGAACGACCCGTCGCCACACAGCAGCCGGTTGTGCACGGTGTCCTCGAACAGGCTGCCGACGATCTGCTCGGCGGCGTCATCGAGTTCGACGCCGAAGATGATCTCCGGGGTCAGTGACCTGGCGAGATCACCGATCGTGGTGCCGGCTCGGAACACATGCCACGCGTCAATGACCAGCCCGACCGCCGGATGTGCGGCCGCGTGGGCGAGCCCGGCGCCCACCGGAACGGTGTCGATGATCGAGAACGGCATGGGTTCGATCGCGATCCTGGTGCCGCGCGACTCGGCCTGCTCGCCGAGTTCACGCAGGGGAGCGACCAATTCGAGGAGATCCTCGGCACGGGCCGCCTGTTCGGAGCCGATCTTGATGAAGGCCGGGCACAGGACGTCCGCCGCCTCGAACAGCAAATCACGCACATCATAGGAATGGCCGAGTCGCCCGCGCGGGATCCACCACCGCTCGATCAATTCGATCTCGATGTGGGTGAGTCCGGCGTCGGCGGCCATGTCCCGCAGCGCCGCGAATCCGATCCCCTCACGGACCGCAATGAGGTCATCGGCGATCAGTCCGAAGCCGACGAAGCCCGCCTCGGCGATGGCCGACAGCCGATCCGCGATCGGCACCGGGCTCGTCGCCGGGTTGTGCATCGGTGACACATCGCCGGCGCTGGTCCACGCGGTGGCGACGAGCTGGGGTGTGGACATGGATCCTCCTCGATCGCGAGCGTGCGGAAAGTACTGCCCGCGAGCGGCGTGTCCGGCGTCAGACACGCACGCTCGCGGGAGATGGGGTCAGGTCAGGCGTTCTCGGGGAAGCCGAGGTTGATGCCGCCGTGGCTGGGGTCCAGCCAACGCGTGGTCACGGCCTTGGTCCTGGTGAAGAAGTGCACACCCTCCATGCCGTGGGCGTGGCTGTCGCCGAACAGGGAGGCTTTCCAGCCGCCGAAGCTGTAGTAGGCCATGGGGACCGGGATGGGAACGTTGATGCCGACCATGCCGACCTCGACTTCGTTCTGGAAGCGTCGGGCGGCGCCGCCGTCGTTGGTGAAGATGGCGGTGCCGTTGCCGTAGGGGTTGGTGTTGATCAGTTCCAGCGCCTGGTCATAGGTTTCGACGCGCAGGACCGAGAGGACGGGACCGAAGATTTCGTCGGTGTAGACGCTCATCTCGGGGGTGACGTTGTCGAGCAGGGTGGGTCCGAGCCAGAAGCCTTCGGCGCCACCGTCGGCGCTCACATTGCGGCCGTCGACGACGACCTTGGCGCCGTCGGCTTCGCCGGCGTCGATGTAGGAGGCCACCTTGTCGCGGTGGGCCTTGGTGACCAGGGGCCCCATATCGGAGTCTTTGGTGCCGTCGCCGATCTTGAGCGGGGTGGTGCGTTCGGCGATTTTGGCCACCAGATCATCGGCAATCGGTCCGACCGCCACGGCGGCGGAGATGGCCATGCAGCGTTCGCCTGCGGAGCCGAAACCGGCGTTGACCATGGCGTCTGCGGCCAGGTCGAGGTCGGCGTCGGGCAGGATGACGGCGTGGTTCTTGGCTCCGCCGAGGGCCTGCACGCGCTTGCCTGCGGCGGTGCCGGTGGCGTAGACGTACTGCGCGATCGGGGTGGACCCGACGAAGCTGATGGACTTCACCTTCGGGTTGGTCAACAGCTCGTCGACCGAGGTCTTGTCGCCTTGGAGCACGTTGAACACACCGTCGGGCAGGCCCGCTTCCTTCCACAGTGCCGCCATCCACAGCGACGCGGAGGGATCCTTCTCGGAAGGCTTCAGCACCACCGTGTTACCCGCCGCGATGGCGACCGGGAAGAACCACATCGGCACCATGGCGGGGAAGTTGAACGGCGAAATCACACCCACCGGCCCGAGCGGCTGCAGCATGGAGTGCACGTCGACCTTGGTGGAGGCGTTCTCGGTGAACCCGCCCTTGAGCAGATGCGGGATACCACAGGCAAATTCGACGACTTCCTGGCCGCGGGCGACCTCGCCCAGGGCATCGGAGACGACCTTGCCGTGCTCGCTGGTGATGATCTCGGCGAGCTCACCCTTGCGCTCGTTGAGCAGTTCGCGGAAGGCGAAGAGCACCTGGGTGCGCTTGGCCAGCGAGGTGTCGCGCCAGCCCGGGAACGCCGCCGCGGCGGCATCGATGACAGCGCGGGCGTCCTCGACGCTCGCGAGCGCGACCTGGCCGGTGACCTGGCCGGTCGCCGGGTTCGTCACCGGCGCAGTCGCATCCGAGGAGCCGGTGAAGATCTTGTTGTCTGCCCAGTGGGAGATGGTGCTCATGTGCTTCTACTTTCCGTACTTCGCAACGTATTCGGTCATGGTCTTCAGTTGGTAGCGCGACACCTCGTGCGCGGTCTCGTCCTCGGCGAACACCGATGAGACCATCACGGTGTCCTCGCGGTCGTAGAAGCCGATTTCGGCCAGGCCGCCGAAGAATTCGTCCCAGTTGACATCGCCATCGCCGATCTTGAGGTGCTGATGCACCCGCACCGGATTTCCCGGCGGGTTGGTGATGTAACGCAGGCCGTGGCTGCGGTGGTGGTCCATGGTGTCGGCGACGTGCACCAGCCGCAACGTGTCCCCGGCCGCTCGAATGATCTCGGCCATGTTCCCGCCCATGTGGAAGCTGTGGCAGGCGACGTAGACCATGCCGATGTTGGCGGAGTTGACGCCGCGGATGATGCGCAGCGCCTCCATGCCGTCCTCGACGAAATCGTCGGGGTGTGGGTCGATGCGAACGTCGATGCCCTCACGCTCGATGATGGGCAGCAGCTCCTCCATGGACCGGAAGAACGCCCGCTCGGATTCTTCGGCCTTCTCGGGACGGCCGGAGAACTCGGTGTTGATCACGTTGACGCCGAGGTCGACGGTGATCTGCAGGACGCGCTTCCAATTACGCACCGCGGCCTCGCGGGCGTCCGGGTCGGGACTGGCCCAGCGCAGCACCGGCAGCACCGAGGCGATGCCGACACCCGCATCGGCGCAGGCCTTGCGAAACTTCGCCACCAGATCGTCATCGGCGCGCGGGTGGTTGAAGAACGGGATGAAATCCCGGTGCGGGGTCAGCTGCAGGTACTCGTAGCCCAGCTCGGCCACCAGCTTCGGGAAGTCCAACAGCTCGTAGTCGTGGTGGAACGGTGTGGGATCCAGGGCGATTTTCACCTCACGCCCCCTTGATGGAGGCGCGGTCGACCATCTCGACCTCGACGGGCAGTCCGCTGATGAGCGATTTCACGCCGGCCTCGCAGACCGCGGCGGCGGCGTAGCCGTCCCACGCGCTCGGACCATCTGTGTAATCTCCGGTTCGATACCCCTGCTGGACAGCGTCGACCCAGCGCTGGAACTCGGTGTCGTAGGCCTGCCCGAAGCGCTCACGGAAACCGGGAGTGATCTGGCCGCCGCGGRTGCCGTCGCTGCGCGAGCGGACCAAGTTGACATCCAGGCCGATCATGGCGCTGCCCTTCTCGGCCACGACCTCGGTGCGCACCTCGTAGGCGACCCCGGTGGTCACGAAGAGCTCGACGTCCACGTGCCGGCCGGATGCCGTGCGCAGGATGGCGATCTGCGGGTCGGCAAGACCCTCCGGCGCACCGGGATTGGCCGACGGCTTGATGATCTGGATCGAGACGATCTCTTCGTCGAACAGGAACCGCGTGACGTCGACCTCATGCACCAGCGAATCGCGCACCACCATCGCGCTGTCGAATCCGTTGGGGACGGCGGGATTTCGGTGTGCGCAGTGCAGGACCAGCGCGCGGCCCAGGTCACCCGAGTCCAGCAGCGCCTTCAACTGCGCGTACTCGTGGTCGAAGCGACGCATGAAGCCGACCTGGATCAGGCGCTTACCCAACTCGGCCTCGCGCTTGACGACCTCCAAAGAGGTGGCGACATCGGTCGTCAGTGGCTTCTCGCACAGCACGGGCTTGCCGTGTTCCAGGCAGGCCAGCAACTGCTTCTCATGTGTGGGCCCCGGGGTGGCCAGCACCACGGCGTCGACATCCGGGTCGGCGATGGCATCGAGCGGATCGGCAATGGCGCGACATCCTTCGATACCGGCCGCGATCTGCTCGGCCTTCTCGGTGATGAAGTCGTTGACGACGACAACCCGAGCACCGGAGATCCGGTTGGTCAGGCGGGCGACGTGATCGGCGCCCATGATGCCGACGCCAAGAACGGCCACACGCAATTCGGACATGTCTTGAACTCCTACAGATCTAGTTGAAACGAACGGATGGGACGCCACACGAACCGAGGTAGTTCTGGGTGCGCTTGGCGATGGGAAGCGGCGCGTCGACCTCGCACGGGTACATATCCTGCTCCACGATGGCGAACACGTCGATGCCGAGCTTCTCGATCTCGGCCAGCAGCGGCGGCATCTCCGGGATGCCCAGCGGCGGTTCGGTCATCGCGCCCAGCTTCACGGCCTCGCCGAAGGGCAGATCTTCGGCCTCGACCTTGGCGCGCACCTCGGGGTTGACCTGTTTGAGGTGCAGGTAGCCGATGCGCTCCGGGGCGCGCCGGATGATCGCGATGTTGTCGCCTCCGCAGTAGCTGATGTGCCCGGTGTCCAGGCACAGATTGACGAACTCGCCGTCGGTGCCGTCGAGGAAGCGGTACACGTTCTCTTCGGTGTCGACATGGCTGTCGGCGTGCGGGTGGTACTGCGCTCGCACGCCGTACTTCTCGAACATGGCCTTGCCCAGTTCGTTCATGCCCTGGGTCTTCTTGCGCCACTGCTCGGGCGTGAGGTTGCGGTCCTCCAGGACCGCGCCGGTGGCCGGGTCACGCCACATCTCGGGGATGACGACGACGTGCTTACCGCCGACCGCGGCCGTCAGCTTGGCGACGTCCTCGATCTGGGTCCAGACGGCATCCCACGAATCATCCTGGTGCAGGTGCTCGAACACCGTGCCGGCCGACAGCTTCAGGTTGYGCTTCGCGAGTTCGTCGGAGAGTTGCTTCGGGTCGGTGGGTAGGTAGCCGAACGGGCCCAGTTCGATCCACTCGTAACCGGATTCGGCGACCTCGTCCAGGAAGCGGGTGTACGGGGTCTGCTGTGGATCGTCGGGGAACCAGACGCCCCAGGAGTCGGGTGCGGAGCCCACGAGAATTGACGACATCGAACGTTTCCTTTTCAGCGGTCGGACGGATTGATGAGTGGACGCTGTACTTTTTTCCAGTCCGAGTACCGTTGGTAGGCGGTCTGGGTGGACTCCAGCGTGGACACCTCGCTGACGGGAACGTCCCACCAGGAGAAGCTGTCCGGGGCGTAGATCCGGGGATCGGTCTCCACGTAGATGACCGTGGTCACGTCGGCGGATTTGGCGACCTTGACCGCGTCGGCGAACTCGGCGGCGGTGGCGACCTTGATGACGTCGGCGCCCAGGCTGGCGGCATTGGCGGCCAGATCGACCGGCAACTTGTCGCCGTCGAGCCGGCCGTCGGCGCTGCGGTAGCGGTAGTCGGTGCCGAACCGCTGCGAACCGAGGGACTCCGAAAGCCCACCGATGGAAGCGAATCCGTGGTTCTGTACCAGTACCGGGATGACCTTGATGCCTTCCTGCACCGCCGTCGCGATCTCGGTGGCCATCATCAGGTACGAGCCGTCGCCGACCATGATGAACACATCACGGTCGGGCGCGCCCATCCGTACCCCGATACCGCCGGCGATCTCGTAGCCCATGCAGGAGAAGCCGTACTCGACGTGGTAGCCCTTGCGGTCGCGGGTACGCCACAGCTTGTGCAGATCGCCGGGCATCGAGCCGGCCGCGCACACCACCACATCGCGCGGGTCGGACAGCGTGTTGACCAGGCCGATGACCTGGTTCTGGTTCAGCTGCACCCCGTCTTCGGTGGCATACACCGAGGACACGGTGTCCTCCCACTCGGTTGCGAGTTCGGTGACCCGGGAGCGGTATTCGTCGCTGACGGTGTAGCCGGACAGTGCGGGGCCCAGTGCCTCGATGGCCTCRCGCGCGTCGGAGACCACGCTGATGCCGCCCTGCTTCACCGAGTCCAGCGAGGCCACGTTGATGTTCACGAACCGCACATCGGGGTTGTTGAACGCGGTGCGGGATGCGGAGGTGAAATCGCTGTAGCGGGTGCCGATCCCGATGATCACATCGGCCTCGGCGGCCAGCGCGTTGGCGGCGGTGGTGCCGGTCGAGCCGATGGYGCCGACACTCTGCGGATGGTCGTAGCGCAGCGAGCCCTTACCGGCCTGGCTTTCCGCGACCGGGATACCGGTCTGCTCGCAGAACGCGGCCAGCGCCTCTTCGGCGAATGCGTAGTGCAGCCCGCCGCCGGCCACGATCAGCGGCTTGGTGGCGGAGGCGATGACCTCGGCGGCCCTGGCGATCACCGAGCGCTCGGGCAGCGGCCGGGCGATGTGCCAGGTGCGTTCGGCGAACAACGATTCCGGCCAGTCGTGCGCTTCGGCCTGGACATCTTGCGGGATGGACACCGTCGCCGCGCCGGTCTCGACGGGATCGGTCAGTACCCGCATGGCGCCCAGCAGGGCGGCGGGCAGTTGCTCGGGCCGCCACACCCGGTCGAAATACCGGGACAGTGGCTTGAACGCGTCGTTGACGGTGACATCGCCGGAGGCCGGCAGCTCGAGTTCCTGCAGCACGGGGGAGCTGACCCGGGTGGCGAAGGTGTCGGCGGGCAGCAGCAGCACCGGCAACCGGTTGATGGTCGCCAGTGCGGCGCCGGTGAGCATGTTGGTCGAGCCGGGGCCGACGCTCGCGGTGACGGCCCAGGCCTGGCGACGGTCCTTCTGCCGGGCGTACGCGACGGCGCTGTGCACCATGGCCTGCTCGTTGCGGCCCAGCACGTACTTCAGCCCGGGTTCGCGGCCTGCTTGCCGCGATTCGACCTCGTCCTGCAGCAGCGCTTGGCCCAGCCCGGCCACGTTGCCGTGGCCGAAGATGCCGAAGCAGCCTGCGAAGAACTTGGTGCGCTCGCCGTCGTGTTCGATGTACTGGTTGGCGAGGAACCGAATGGTGGCCTGCGCGACGGTGAGTCGCACGGAGGACTCGGTGGCGGCCAGCTTCTCGGTTGACTTCGGCGCGGTGGAAACCACGGGTCAGGCTCCTTGGGTCTTGCGCATCGGCAGGCGCGGATCGATTTCCTGGTGTTCCCAGCTGCTACGCAGCCAGGTGTGGTCGGGGTTGTCGCAGATCAGCCAGGCGCGATCCGGACCGGAACCCGCCATCACGTTGAGGTAGTACATGTGGTGTCCGGGTGCGGCGATCGACGGGCCGTGATAGCCGTGCGGCACCAGCACGACATCGCCGGAGCGGACCTCTTCGAGCACCTCGATGGGGCGCTCCGGGGTGCCGAACACCCGGTGGTAGCCGAACCCTGTTGTCCCAGCCGGGCTGTCGTCGATCTCGAAGTAGTAGATCTCTTCCAACTGGGTTTCGAACTCGGTGTTCTCATCGTGCTTGTGGGCGGGGTAACTCGACCAGTTGCCACCCGGTGTGATGACCTCGCAGGCGATCAGGGAGTCGGCCTCGAAGGCGGTGGCCGTGCCGAAGTTGTGCACCTGCCTGCTGCAGTTACCGGCGCCGCGTAACTCGACGGGCACGTCGGCGGCGGCGACCCAGCGGTTCGGGAACGCCCGGGTGGCACGGGCACCGCAGATGGCGACCCGGCCGTGCCCAGACAGCACGTAGGCCTGGTTGATGCCGAGGTAGACCATATCGGCGGGTCCGTCGAAAACCGAAGCGCGGGCTGCCAGTTCGAAGGTCTCACCATCACAGGTGACGGTGCCGCCGCCGGACAGCGGCAGGATCATCACTTCGCTGTCACCGGTGCGCCTGCTGACCGATTCCACATCATCGAGGTCGACGATGTGCAGGCTGGACTCGGCCCAGCCGGCCGATTCCGGGGTGACGTCGACGGTGTAGGGGGTGACCGCGGTGTTGGCCGGGATGTACCACTTGCTCTTCACGGTCAGCGCACCAACTTCACTGCGGTCGCCACGGCGCCGGCGACATCGTCATCGGGCGGGTAGAGCAGGGTGCGTCCGACGATCAGGCCGCGAACCGCGTTCAGGGACAGTGCCTTCTCCCAGCTGGCGAACGCCTCATCAGGGTCGGTGGGGTCGCCGCCGAGCAGCAGCGTCGGCATCGTCGTGGATTCCATGACGCGGTCCATCTCGTCGACCACCGGCAACTTCATCCAGGTGTAGGCCGATGTCGAACCGAGCCCCTGACCGATGTGCACGGACTTGATCACGGCGTCGGGGGAGAGGTCGTTCCTGACCTTGCCGTTCACCCGTGACGACATGAACGGCTCCAGCATGGCGATGAGACCGTTGGCCGCCAGGTCATCGACGGCCTGTGCGCACGCCGTCAGGGTGGATACCGTGCCGGGATCATCGAGATCGATGCGGCACAGCATCTTTCCGCCGTTCATCTTGGCCGCCGCGGTCGAGGCCGCAGTCGCACCGGTCATCCGATCGTCGAGCTCGAATGAGGATCCGGCCAGTCCGCCGCGGTTGAAGGACGAGAACACCACTTTGTCCTCCAGCGCCCCGAGCAGCAGCAGGTCGTCGAGGATATCGGCGGTGGCCAGCACCCCGTCCACACCCGGGTCGGCGAGCGCGGCGCGCAGCCGGTCCAGCAGATCGATCCGGTTGTTCATTGCGGTGGGGCGAGACCCCACGGCGAGCGCACCGCGGGCCGGATGGTCGGCGGCGACGATCATCAGCTGGCCGTCGCCGCGCACGGTGGGCCGGGTGGTGCGGGCCTGCCAGGCCTTGGCCACGGCGGCGGGATCGGCGGCACGAACATCGGTCACGTCGGCGTAGGTTTTTGCGAGACTAGACATTGACAGCCTCCACAGCGGTCTGTTCGGCGAGATCGGCCACCTCGGTGGCGGTCGGCATCGCGGTCGAGCATTCGAGGCGGGAAGCGACGATGGCTCCGGCGGCATTGGCGTAGCGCAGCGTCTTCTCCAGCGGCCAGCCGCGCAGCAGACCGTGGATGAGGCTGCCGCCGAAGGCATCTCCGGCACCGAGCCCGTTGATCACATCGACCTCGTTCGGCGGGACGGTCACGGAGTTGTGTTTGGTCTTGCCGAGCACGCCGCGCGGGCCTTGCTTGACGATGGCCAGTTCCACACCGAGGTCGAGCAGCGCATCGGCGGCCTTGTGCGGGCTGGTCTCGCCGACGGCGATCTCGCACTCCTCGCGGTTGCCGACGGCGACGGTGACGTGACCCAGCGCGCGCTGCACCTGCTCGGAGGCCGCGGCCGGCGTCTCCCAGAACATCGGGCGGTAGTCGAGGTCCAACACGGTGAGGGGTTTCCTTCCGCGTGCCTCCCAGGCGGCGAAATGAGCACTTCGGCTCGGCTCTTCGGAAAGGCCGGTGACCGTCGACCAGTACAGCCGGGCGTCGCGGACGGCGTCCAGGTCGATCTCGGCGGCCTCGATCTGGAGGTCGGGCGCCGATGGCTTGCGGTAGAAGTACAGCGGAAAGTCATCGGGCGGGAAGATCTCGCAGAAGGTGACCGGGGTCGGGTACTCGCCGTGGGTGTGCACGTACCGGTTGTCGACGCCGAGACGGGCGAGCTCGTTGCGGACGAACCGGCCGAACGGATCGTTGCCGGCGCCGGAGATCAAGGCGGTCCGGTTACCGAGTCGGGCGGCCGCCACCGCGACATTTGCCGCGCTGYCGCCGAGGAACTTGCCGAAGGATGCGACGTCCTCCAGGCCGACGCCGGTCTGCAGGGGATAGACGTCCACGCCGCTGCGCCCGATGGCGATGACGTCGAACGGGTCCGTGCTGGACGGCCTTTCAAAAGACACTGTGGCTCCCGAAGATGGTGGGCGGGCTCTTCTCTTAAGACTGTGCCTCGCGTCACTCACTCATGTCAATAGTTTGTCCTGACATTCTAACTTTCGGTCATGATGCTATGGTTCGGCTAATCTGTCTGATCATCGGCCGCAGATCGGAGTGGACGTGCCTTTGACTGTTGAGCTCGACAGGTCCAGCCCTGTTCCCCTCTACTACCAGCTCGCCCAGGCGATCGAAGCGTCGATCCGCAACGGCGATCTGGCCCCCGGCGACCGGTTCGAGAACGAGCTGGCTTTGGCGAGCAGGCTGGCGTTGTCGCGCCCGACGACCAGGCGAGCCATCCAGGAACTCGTCGACAAGGGTCTGCTGGTCCGTAAGCGCGGTGTCGGCACCCAGGTCGTGCAGAACCCCGTGCACCGCCGGGTCGAGCTCACCAGCCTGTTCGACGACCTCGCGAAGTCCGGCCAGGACCCGACGACTCAGCTACTCGAATACCACTGCGGTATCGCCGATGAGGAGATCGCCGCCGAGCTCAACCTCGGCAAGGACCACGAGATCGTCACCATCCAGCGGCTTCGGTGTGCCAATGGCGAGCCGCTCGCGGTGATGACGAACCATCTGCCCGTCGAGATCGCACCGGATGCCGAGGAGCTCGAGGCCAGCGGCCTCTACCAGGCCCTGCGCGGGCGCGGCGTGCACATCAGGCTGGCCCGGCAGCGCATCGGCGCCAAGCCGGCCAACCGCAACGAGGCGCGGCTGCTCGACGAGAAAGCCGGCGCACCGCTGCTGACCATGAGCCGGACGGCGTTCGACGACTCCGGTCGTGCGGTCGAGTTCGGAAGTCACTGCTATCGCGCCTCGCGGTACTACTTCGAGACCACGCTCGTCGACCGCTGACTTCCGGTGATTTCGGCGTGATCGGACGCGCTCAGCGCAACCGACCACGCCGAAATCACTCAGGAGAAGGCCGCGCGGAACGCCTCCAGGGCTGCCGTGCTCTCACTTTCTGCGAAGGCCTCCATGCCGACGGTGCCGTCATACCCGATATCGCGCAGTGCTTTCGCGACGGCGGGGTAGTGGATCTCGCCGGTGCCGGGTTCGCAGCGGCCGGGCACGTCGGCGACCTGGATCTCGCCGATCGCATCACCGCAACGCCGCACGAGTTCGACGAGATTCCCTTCGCCGATCTGTGCGTGGTACAGGTCGAGCATCATCTTCACGTTCGGGTGCCCGACGCCCTCGATGAGGGCGAGCGTGTCCTTCGCGCGGGCCAGCGGCACGCCCGGATGGTCGACGATGGTGTTGAGGTTCTCG
Organism: Mycobacterium sp. P4_H6; assembly: GCF_056400845.1. Classification (NCBI taxonomy): domain Bacteria; kingdom Bacillati; phylum Actinomycetota; class Actinomycetes; order Mycobacteriales; family Mycobacteriaceae; genus Mycobacterium; species Mycobacterium sp. P4_H6. Next base: position 34,212 of record NZ_JBFUKN010000003.1, read on the forward strand.
ACGCAGAACGTCACGCCGGCCGCCGCCCCGAGTTCGCCGATGCGTTCCAAGGCACGTAGCGCTGTCGACCACATCTGACCGGTGGCGCGTTGCCGCGGCCGGGCGGCCCGGCCGTCGACCAGTTCGGCCGGATGCAGGACCAGTCGCGGAGTGCCCAGCACCTCGGCGGCTTTGATGCTCAGCTCGGCGGTCCGCACCACCTCTTCGGCGCTGTCCGGGTCGATGAGGTCGCCGTGCAGGTAGCCCGTCATCGACGAGAACCGCGCGCCCGTCGCGGCCAGCGCGTCGAGGTCCTTGTCGTGCCAGCTCCAGATCTCGACGTCGAAGCCGAGCTCGTCGATCCGCTTCACCCGGTCGACGATGGGCAGGTCGGTGAAGACCATCTCCGAACACACCGCGAGCCTCATGCCAGCACTCCGTTCAGTGCGACGGGCGCGTTGGTCTCGACGGATTCACGGCTGGCAAGGGCGATTTCGAGTGCGATGCGGGCGTCGACGCCCGTCACGGAAGGCTCGGTGCCTGCCAGCACATGGTCGGCGAAATCGGCGAACTGCGCGGTGTAGGCGTCGGCGAACAGTTCGGTGTTGATGCGGCCGGCGCGCTCGGGGGCCAGCCCGGCCTGCAGCACACCGCCGGAGCCGAAGACCTCGCCGCGGATGTCATAGCCGTACACGGCCTGGAAACTGGCCTCGGCGATCGCGAACGCGCCGTTGTCGAACCGGATCTGCACGACGGAGGTGTCCAGGAAGCCCTGCTCGGCGAACTGCGGATGGACCAGCGCATCGGCCTGCGCGTACACCTCGGTGACCCGCGCACCGGGATTGAGCCAGCACAACGTGTCGAAATCATGGATCAGCGTCTCGTTGAAAATCGTCCATGGCTTGACCCGGGCGGCGACCTCGGCGGAGATACCCGGATCGCGGGTCAGCGAACGCAACAGCTGCGGCGTGCCGATCTCGCCGGCATCGATGCGGGCCCGCATGGCGGCGAAATCCTGGGCGAAACGCCGGTTGAAACCGACCTGCAACGCGACGCCGGCGGCGCGTGCCGCGTCGATCGCCCGGTCGGCGTCTTGGAGGTTCAAGGCCATCGGCTTCTCGCAGAAGACGTGCTTGCCCGCGTGGGCTGCCGCGACCACCAGGTCGGCATGGCTGGTGGCGGGGGAGCAGATGGCGACGGCCTGGACATCGGGGTCGTCGATGAGCTCCAGCGGGTCCTGGTAGGCACGCACCCCCGAGAACCTCTCTGCTGCACCGGGTACGGGATCGGCAACGGCGGCGAGCCGGGTGTTGAGCAGGCGCTCGGCCAGCGTCTCGGCGTGGAAGCTGCCGATCCAGCCGGCACCGATGAGGCCGAAGGACAGGGGGGAGGACATGGGGGACTCCGATCGACTAGAACGTTCTAGTGACGGTAGGCGGATCGGGCGTGTTTCGTCAACAATGTTTCTAGAACGTTCTAGAATCCAGCCGTGCAACGACGTCCGACGCTCGCAGACGTGGCCGCGCGCGCGGGAGTCTCGCGCGCGCTGGTGTCCATCGTCATGCGTGATGTGCCGGGTGCCAGCGAGCAGACCCGGGACCGGGTGCGCCGGGCGGCCGACGAACTCGGGTACCGGCCCGATCACCGGGCGCGCCGGCTGCGTCAGCTGCGTACCAAACTCATCGGGGTCACCTTCACCGTCGGCCAGGAGTTTCATGCCGACCTCGTCGACGGCGTCTACGTCGCGGCCGAGGAGCTCGGCTATGACGTGGTGCTCAGCGGTATCACGCCGCACCGTGACGAGACCCGCGCGCTGCGCACGCTGATCGATGAGCAGTGTGAAGGACTGGTCCTCGTCGGACCGGGGACGCCGACCCAGCAACTCGACGAGCTGGCCGCCCGGGTACCGGTGGTGGTGCTTGCCCGCAAGGTCCGCGGTGTCGACGCCGTGCGCAGCGACGATGCCGCCGGCGCCGTGCTCGGGACCGATCACCTGATCGGGCTCGGCCACCGCCGGATCGTCTATCTCGACGGTGGCCGAGCCCCGGGGGCCGCCGAGCGGCTGCGCGGCTACCGGCGGGCCGCCGGTGCCGCCGGGGTGCCGCTTCAGGTGCGTTCCGGCGGACTCACCGAGCGTGAAGGCGCCGCGGCCGCCACCGCCATGCTCGCCGAATCCGAACTGCCCACCGCGGTGTTCGCCTTCAACGACCGGTGCGCCCTCGGTGTCATGGATGTCCTCATCCGAGCGGGAGTCCCAGTGCCCCAACAGGTGTCGGTGCTCGGATTCGATGACAGCCCGCTGGCCGGGCTTGCCCACGTGGACCTCACCACGGTGCGCCAGGACGCCATGGGCCTGGCCGCGGCCGCGGTGCAGCGACTGGTCGGCCGTCTCGATGATCCCGATGGGCCCGCCGAGGCGGTGGATGTGGTTCGGGAACCGACACTGGTGGTGCGCGGTTCGACGGGCGCTCCCGGGGTGGCGGCCTGCGGAAATGGTTCGAACAAATGACTTGCAGTCCTAATGTCAGGACAAAGTATTGACTTTCGGGTGTGAGCCGTATTACATCAGTCGTGCAGGCGTAGCGTCCGGCACTCGGTCCGCCGGGCCGATGTGGACGACACGGCGATCTTGAAACGAGGAGAAACAATGGCGTTGAAGCGGCTCGCGGTACTGGCCGGAGCGGGCGTACTGGCGTTCGGGATGGTGGCCTGTTCGTCCGGCGGCGGCAAGCAGGACAGCGCCGGCGAGGGTGGGGGCGGCGGCACCGTCGACACCCCGCGCATGACCGTTGCGATGATCACCCATGAGGTTCCCGGTGACTCGTTCTGGGACCTGATCCGCAAGGGCGCCGAGGCGGCGGCCAAGAAGGACAACATCGAACTGCGTTATTCCAACGATCCCGAAGCGCCCAACCAGGCCAACCTGGTGCAGGCAGCGATCGACAGCGGTGTGGACGGTATCGCCGTCACCCTGGCCAAGCCCGAGGCGATGACGCCCGCGGTGAAGGCCGCGATCGACAAGGGCATCCCGGTGGTCGCGTTCAACTCCGGCTTCGACAACTTCAAGAGCATGGGCATTCAGGAGTACTTCGGCCAGGACGAGAAACTCGCCGGTATCGCGGCCGGCGAGCGGCTCAACGCCGACGGCGCCAAGAAGGTCGTCTGCATCATCCAGGAGCAGGGTCAGGTTGCCCTCGAATCTCGTTGCGCCGGTGTCAAGGAGGGCTTCGGAGGCCAGACCGAGATCCTGAACGTCAACAGCAAGGACATGCCGTCGGTCGAGGCGACCATCACGGCCAAGATGCAGCAGGACCCCACGGTGGACACCTTCGTCGCGCTGGGTGCGCCGATCGCCCTGACCGCGGTGCAGTCCAAGGCGAACGCGGGCAGCAATGCGAACATCACCACCTTCGACACCAATGCCGCGCTGGTGGATTCCATCCAGAACGGTGACGTGCAGTGGGCGGTCGACCAGCAGCCGTTCCTGCAGGGCTACCTCGCCATCGACTCGCTGTGGCTGTACCTCGCCAACAAGAACCTGATCGGTGGCGGCCAGGCGACGCTGACCGGCCCTTCCTTCATCGACAAGTCCAACATCGACGCCGTGGCCGAACTGGCCAAGGGCGGAACTCGCTAGCAGTGTCGGAAAGAGCAGAGATGTCTACTCAAACCGAGGTCACCCTCGAAAACCATGAGGTCGTCCGCGACGAACGCGTCAAGGAACGAAATCGTCTACAGCGTTTCCTGATCCGGCCCGAGATGGGCGCAGGCATCGGTGCTATCGGGATCTTCGTCGCGTTCTTCATCGTGGCGGCTCCGTTCCGGGAGGCGTCGTCGCTGGCGACCGTGCTCTACGCCAGCAGCACCATCGGCATCATGGCCTGCGGTGTCGCCGTGCTGATGATCGGCGGGGAGTTCGACCTGTCGGCCGGCGTGGCGGTGACCTTCAGTTCGCTGGCGGCTTCGATGCTCGCGTTCAACCTGCACCTCAACCTCTGGGTCGGGGCGGCACTGGCCCTGGTGCTGGCGCTGGCGGTCGGGTTTTTCAACGGCTTCCTGGTGATGAAGACCAAGATCCCCAGCTTCCTGATCACGCTGAGTACGTTCTTCATGCTGGCCGGTGTCAACCTCGCTGTGACGAAACTCGTTGCGGGACAGGTCGCCACCCAGAGCGTCAGCGATATGGACGGCTGGGACTCCGCGCAGAAGGTGTTCTCCTCGACGTTCACCGTGGCCGGCATCGGAATCCGCGTCACCGTGCTCTGGTGGATCCTGTTCACCGTGGTGGCCACCTGGGTGCTGTTCAAGACGAAGATGGGCAACTGGATCTTCGCCGTCGGCGGCGACGCCGAAAGTGCCCGGGCCATCGGTATTCCGGTGACCAAGGTCAAGATCGGGCTGTTCATGTTCGTCGGGTTCTGCGCCTGGTTCGTGGGCATGCACCTGCTGTTCGCGTTCAACACCGTGCAGTCCGGTCAGGGGATCGGCAACGAGTTCTTCTACATCATCGCCGCGGTCATCGGCGGGTGTCTGCTGACCGGTGGCTACGGCACCGCGATCGGCGCGGCCATCGGTGCGTTCATCTTCGGCATGACCAACCAGGGCATCGTCTACGCGGGCTGGGATCCGGACTGGTTCAAGTTCTTCCTGGGCGGCATGCTTCTCTTCGCGGTGATCGCCAACAACGCCTTCCGTAACTACGCAGCGAAGAAGTGATCTGATGACCGCAACAGTCGAATCTCCCAGTAACGAAGCCGCAGCCGATCGCAAGGTGCCGCTGGTCGAGCTCCGCAATGTCGGGAAGTCCTACGGCAACATCACCGCGCTGAAGGACATCAGTCTGCGGGTGCATGCCGGCCAGGTGACCGGCATCCTCGGCGACAACGGCGCAGGCAAATCGACGCTGATCAAGATCATCGCGGGCCTGCACCAGCAGACCGAGGGTGAACTGTTGGTGGATGGTGAGACCACGAAGTTCTCGTCACCCGCTGATGCGCTCGGCAAAGGCATCGCGACCGTGTATCAGAATCTCGCGGTGGTTCCGCTGATGCCGGTGTGGCGCAACTTCTTCCTCGGCCAGGAGGTGCGCAAGAAGTCGTTCCCGTGGTCGCTGGACGCGAACGCAATGCGTGCCACCACGCTGGCCGAGCTGTCGAAGATGGGCATCGAGTTGCCCGATGTGGACGCGCCGATCGGGTCGCTGTCCGGTGGCCAGCGCCAGTGCGTCGCGATTGCGCGGGCCGTGTTCTTCGGGGCGCGGGTGCTGATCCTGGACGAGCCGACGGCCGCACTGGGTGTCAAGCAGTCCGGTGTGGTGCTCAAGTACATCACCGCCGCCAAGGACGCCGGCTTCGGCGTCGTGTTCATCACCCACAACCCGCACCATGCGCACATGGTCGGTGATCACTTCGTGTTGCTCAACCGTGGCAAGCAGAAGCTGGACTGCACGTATGACGAGATCTCGCTGGAGCACCTGACCCAGCAGATGGCCGGCGGCGATGAGCTGCAGGCGCTCTCCCACGAGCTCGGACGCAAATAACGCACTGACGACTTCGGCGCGGTCCTCCGGTTAACCCCGGGGAGCCGCGCCGAAGTCGTGTCCGGCTTGACCGGTCTAGTTCTGTCGCGGATCATCGGTGCATGCCCGACCGCCAGGATCGACCGACGATGCAGGACATCGCCGACAAGGTCGGTGTCTCCAAGGCGCTGGTGTCATTGGTCTTCCGCAAGGCGCCCGGGCCCAGCACGGAAACTCGCGAGCGCGTGCTGGCGGCGGCCGACGAGCTCGGCTACCGGGTGAACCGCACGGCGGCACTGATGACCGCCAGGCGGACACACCTCATCGGCGTAACGACCAACATCCGCAACAGCTTTCATGCCGAGATCGTCGAGCACATCGTCGCTGCGGCAGACAAGGCCGGCTACGAGGTGGTGCTCGGGCCGATCACACCCACCCATGACGAGACGAAGGTGATCGAGACCCTGCTGGACTTCCGGTCCGAGGGGTTGCTGCTGATCGGTTCGGAACTGTCCACCCGGACACTGGCCGATCTCGGCTCGCGGCTACCGACCGTCGTCATCGGCAGGCGGATATCTGCGGACTCGCTCGATGTCGTGCGTACCGCCGACGGCCGCGGGATCGGTTCGGTGGTGAATCATCTCGTCGAACTCGGCCACCGGCACATCGTGCACGTTGCCGGCGGAGGCGGCGTCATCGCCGCGGATCGCCGCAACGGGTACCTGCGTGCCATGCGCAGGCATGGGCTCGCAGAGGCTACGGAGATCATCGAGGGTGATTTCACCGAGGATTCCGGGATGGCCGCGGCAACCGAGTTGCTGACCGATGGGTCGACGGCGACGGCGGTGGTGTGTGCCAACGACCGTATCGCGGTAGGGGTCGTCGACACCCTGCGTCGCTCCGGCGTCCGCGTCCCCGAGGATGTTTCCGTCGCCGGGTACGACGACAGCGCCTTGGCCAGGCTGGGGCACATCGATCTGACCACCGTCAGTCAACAGCCGCAGGAACAGGCCGACCGGGCGGTGCAGGCCGTGGTGTCGCGGCTGGATGGCGGGCGGGTCGAACCGGAGTCCTGGGTGTCGCAGCCCCGGCTGGTGGCGCGGGCGACCACGGGTCCGGTCGCGAACGCTCGCTAGCGTGAAAGACGCTGCACGCCAAACTATTTGAGTATCTCCCGAACAGGGTGCGGCACCCCCTTGACAGAACCGTGTGACGGCCCTCATAGTTGTGCCATCGAGTTAGACCGGTCAAATAGACCGGACTAGATCCGCACCGACGAAGGTAGGAAGTCGTGAACCGATTGATCAGGACGGCGGTGGCCGCCACAGCCGTCGCGCTGAGCCTGGCCGCCTGCAGCAGCACCGGCGGCAAACCTGCCGACCAGGGCGGCGAGGAAGGCTCGGTCAACGTAAACCTGCCGCGGCACACCGTCGCGATGGTGGGGCACTGGAACCCCAGTGATGCGTTCGTCGACATCCTGCGCAAGGGCGCCGCCCAGGGCGCCGAAACCAACAATGTCGAGCTGCGCTACTCCTCGGACCCGCAACCCGACAAACAGGCCACCCTGGTGCAGAACGCCATCGACTCCAAGGTCGACGCGATCGCCCTCGATCTGGCCAATCCCGAGGCGCTCCTGGAGGTCTCCAAGAAGGCGGTCGCCGCCGGGATCCCGGTCGTCGCCTTCAACTCCGGTTACGACGACTGGAAGCGCGCCGACGCGCTGATGTACATCGGCCAGGACGAGGTCATCGCGGGCACCGCGGCGGGCGAACGTCTCAAGCAGGCCGGCGCGAGCAAGGTGCTGTGCGTGGTGCACGAGCAGGGCGTGCCTGCTCTGGACAAGCGCTGCAACGGGGTCGAGGCAGGGTTCGGTGGCCCTACCGAGCGGGTCTACCTCTCCGGATTCGACATGGCCTCGGCCCGCTCGACTGTCGAGGCGAAGCTCGCCCAGGACCCGGCCATCGACGCGATCATCACGCTCAACGCCTCCTACGCGATGACGGCGCTGCCGGTCGCCGAGGCGACGGGCCGTGACATCACGGTGGCGACGTTCGACACCAATCCAGAACTCATGACGGCCATCATGGACGGCAAGGTCGCCTTCGCCGTCGACCAGCAGCCCTGGCTGCAGGGCTATCAGGCCGTCGACACGCTCGCCAATTACCTGAACAACCGCAGCATCCTCGGGGGCGGTCAGCCCATCCTGACCGGACCGTCGTTCATCGACGACACGAATGTGGAACAGATCTCGTCCTACGCAACGGAAGGTGTGCGCTGATGACCAGCACGATCGGAGTCGCCGTGATCGGCGGCGGTATGGCGGGCCGCGCGCACGCCGCGGGATATCGCGGCGCGACAACGGTGTTCGGTACCGATCGGCCCGATGTGCGGCTGGTTGCGATCGCCGACACCAATCAGGCGGTTGCCGATGACACGGCGCGGCGCTACGGCTACGAGCGCGCCGAGTACGACTGGCGGGCCATCGCCGAAGCGCCCGACATCGACGCCGTCAGCGTCGTGGTGGCCAACCACCTGCACCGCGAGATCGTCGAGGGACTGCTGGCCGCCGGCAAGCATGTGCTGTGCGAGAAGCCACTCGCCGGTTCGCTCGCCGAGGCCGAGGCCATGGTGGTCGCCGCCGAGAACTCCGACCGGGTCACCGCCGTCGGCTACACCTACCGGCGCTCGCCGGCGGTCGAGCAGATCCGCCGCGAACTCGCCGCCGGGACCATCGGTGAACTCGTGCACTTCAACGGCCATTACTGGTGCGACTACGCGCTCGATCCCACCTCGCCGATCACCTGGCGGTATCGGGGCGGACCCGGCACGGGGGCACTTGCCGACGTCGGCAGTCACCTGATCGACCTCGGCGAGTTCGTCTGTGGTCCGATCACCGAGGTCGCCGGTGCGGCGTTCGCGACGGTCATCCGGGAACGTCCGGTGCCGGTCGGTATCACCTACGGGCACACCAAGGGTGCGGTCAGCGATGAACTCGCACCGGTGGAGAACGAGGATGTGGCGACCTTCACCGCGACCTTCGCCAACGGTGCGGTCGGCACGTTCTCGGCCTCGCGGGTCGCGCACAACCTGCCCGACGGACTGGCGTTCGAGCTGTTCGCCTCCAAGGGTTCGGCGGCGTGGGATCTGCACCGGGCCGCGGAGTTCCACCTGTCCGCCGACGATGTGCGCACCGATATCGGTGGTGCCCGCCGGGTGCTGATCGGCCCCGATCACCCCTACATCAGCGGCGGTCTGCCGATGGACGCCGGCGGCGTCGGGCACGGCGTGGCGGACCTGTTCGTCTACCAGACCCGCGCCTTCCTGGACCAGATCGCCGACTGTGACTTTCCCCGTCGCTTCGCTCGCCCAGATGGAGCCATGGGGCCACTGCCCGGGTTCGACGCCGGCCTGCACGGCCTGCGTGTCGTCGCCGCCGTCGCAGAATCCGCCCGGTCCGGTGGCACCAGCATCAAAGTCGTCTAGAACTCCGTCCGACACCTAGGGATACCACGATCATGAAACTCGGCCTGTACAACGCGATCCTGCACGACCGCAGCCTGCCGGAGGCGATTGCGGTGATCGCCGATCTCGGCCTCACCGGCATCGAACTCAACACCGGCGGATTCCTGCCACCGGTGCACCTCCCCACGCTCGACGAGATCCTGGTGAGCGACTCCGCTCGCGACGACTTTCTCGGCCAGTTCGAGGGCTCGGGTGTCGGTATCGCCGGACTGAACTGCAACGGCAATCCGTTGCATCCCAACCCCGAGATCGGGGCCAAGCACGCCGAGGACATCCGGCGTTCCATCCGGCTCGCCCAGCGACTGGGGCAGCACCGGGTGGTGACGATGTCCGGCCTGCCGGGCGGCGAAGCCGGCGCAACCCGACCCAACTGGATTGTCAACGCCTGGAATTCGGCGGCCCTCGATGTACTCGACCACCAGTGGCGGCTCGCCGCGGACTTCTGGCGCGACACCGACCGGCTCGCGCGTGACCATGACGTCAAGGTCGCCCTCGAGCTGCATCCACAGAACGTGGTGTTCAACAGCGCGACCATCCACCAGCTCGTGGAACTCACCGGTGCGACCAATGTCGGAGTGGAACTCGACGCGTCACACCTGTTCTGGCAGCAGATGGACCCCGTCGCGGTGGTGCGCCACCTGGGTGAGCTGGTGTTCCACGCTGCGGTCAAGGACGTGCGGGTCAATCCCGAGCACGCCGCGCTCAACGGCGTCCTGGACAACAGCTTCCGCCGTCTGGCCCCGGACGAGCCGCGCACCAACCTGGGCGGCGACGAATGGGCCAACGAATGGCCGAAGAATGCGGCATGGGACTTCGTGGCGCTGGGCAAGGGGCACGACACCGCGTACTGGACCGAGTTCCTGCGCGCGCTGCACGAGGTGGACCCCGACATGATGGTCAACATCGAACACGAGGACGTCGAACTCGGTCGCATCGAGGGAATCGAAGTGGCCGCCAACGTCCTCAAGGCGGCCGACGCCGCCCTGCAAGATTCGTTGCTGTCGAGCCGCGCGTGAAATACGCCGTCCTCGGCAAGACCGGCCTCGAGGTGTCCGCGGTGTCATTCGGCACCGCGCCACTGGGGAACATGTTCGGCGCCGCCGACGCCGGCCAGGCCATTGTCGCCGTGCACGACGCGATCGACGCGGGGATCAACTTCTTCGACTCCTCGCCCTACTACGGTGGCGGGCTGGCCGAGGAGCGACTCGGACTGGCGCTCAAGGGAACCCGCGAACCGGTGATCATCGGCACCAAGGCCGGTCGGTACGGATTCGACGAGTTCGACTTCTCGCCCGAACGCATCCGTGCAGGCTTCCACCACAGCCTGCGCCTGCTCCAACGCGACCACGTCGACGTGCTGCAACTGCACGACATCGAGTTCGTCGGGCTGGGAACGGTTTTCGAGGACGCATATGCCGAGCTGGTGCGGCTCAAGGACGAGGGTAAGTGCCGGTTCATCGGCATGACCGGGTACCCGCTGCACACCATGCGCCGCGCGGTCACCGAGACCGACCTGGACGTGGTGCTGAACTACGCACACTTCACCCTGCTCAACACGGAGCTCACCGACGGACTGCTGCCGGTCGCCGATGAGAACGGGACCGCGGTCATCAACGCGGCAGCGGTCGCACTCGGGCTGCTCACCCCGGGTGGACTGAAGGCCGACGTGCCCGCGAGCGCACAGATGCGCGCCGCGGCCGACCGGGCGCGAGAGATCTGTGCCCAGCGCGGAGCCGATATCGCGTTCCTGGCCAACCAGTTCGCGATCCAGCGCAGCGGCTGCGCCACCACCCTCATCGGCACCACCAAGGCTCATCACCTGGATTCGGCGGTACGGGCCGCGAGCACCCCCATCGACGAGGATCTGCTCGCCGAGGTGCTGGCCGCCACCGCCGACGTGCACGCCGAATCCTGGCCGAGCGGATTGGCGGAGAACAACTGATGCAGGCAGTCCTGTTGGGTGCCGACGGTGTCGAGCACCTCGGCGACATCCCCGATCCGACGCCGGCGCCCGACGAGGTGGTGCTGCGCGTCGACTACTGCGGCATCTGCGGTAGCGACCTGCACGCCCAGCAGCAGGGATTCTCGGCCGGGGTGGCACTCGGGCATCGGCATGGGGGACGCGGCCTTCGTCTCCGGTGCGGGACCGATCGGCCTGCTCGTCATCGCGCTGCTGCGCTCGATGGGTGCCGGGCGGATCACGGTGTTCGAGCCCTCTGCGGCGCGGGGCGCCAAGGCCGTCGCGATGGGTGCCGACGACGTGATGGACCCCCTCACCACCGATCCGGGTGCTGTGTTCGAAGATCCCAGTGCCGCACCGGCGTTCGGATTCGAAGCCTCCGGGGTGCCGGCGGCCATCGAGTCGTCGCTGCGGGTGCTGCGGCCCAGGGGGGTGCTGACGGTCACCGGTGTCGCGCCGAGGCCGCCGTACTACCAGGCGCCCGACCTGGTGTTCAAGGAGATCACCATCCGTGGCAGCTTCATCTACGAGCAGGAGTTCGGCATGGCCATCGACCTGCTGGCCCGCGGTGCCCTCGATATCGACCCGCTCATCAGCAGAGTTCAGCCGATCGGTGCGGGCCCGCAGGCGTTCGCCGACCTGCGCGGGGCCACCGATGTGGTCAAGGTGCTGCTGAGCGCGTCACATGCCGTGTAGCGCCGCTGCCCGCCGGGTATACCGGCCCTCATGACCACGTCAACACTGAAGACAGAAGATGCCGGGCCGCGCACCGTGAGCCGCAGCGTGCAGGTGGCCGCACCGGTCGCGGCGCTGTTCGACCAGATCGCCGACCCGCACCGGCACCACGATCTCGATGGTTCGGGAACCGTGCGGGACGCCGACGTGCAGGGGCCGCACCGGCTCACCGAGGGTGACAAGTTCACCGTCGCCATGACGCAGTACGGCCTGCCCTACAAGATCACCTCGAAGGCGACCGCGGTCCAGGAGAACCACCTCGTCGAATGGGAGCACCCGCTGGGCCACCGCTGGCGCTGGGAGCTCTCCGAGGTGAGTCCCGGCACCACGAAGGTCACCGAGACGTTCGACTACTCGACGGCCAAGGTGCCGTTCGTGGTGGAACTGCTCGGGTTCCACAAGAAGAACGCCGAGGGCATCGAATCCACGCTGACGGGTCTGGCCGACCGCTACGAAACGCACTAGTCATCCTCGAACCGCGCGCGTCCGCCCCACGGCGGGCGCGCGCGGTTCGTTCGTGAGCACACATCTGATCCGCGGCGGCCCGGAAAAGTCGCGGTGAGTGCCATCAGTTTGCCGATATTTACGTTTTAGTTAATTTTGACCAGATCCGGGTGGCCCGCCGGTCGTTGCCGACTGCGGGCGCACTGACGGCGTTCGTCAGCAAACGTCGGATCCGAGGGTGCCGGGTGATCGCCGCGCAAGGCGGTGCGACCTGGAACATTGCGATGACAAATACCTGGGTCGCCGGCCATCTTCCTGGGACGCCAGTGCCGAAATCGGCGACCGGCGCTCCTCCTGTGACGGTTGCCCGCGCGAACGATGCTGCGCAGCAGGCGGTTCCCGCCGTGAATGGACCGAATGAAGTGGGCATTTGCCGGTGTGCGCGGGGGTGAAGCGAGGCCACGTCGACTTGACGTGAAGCCCTCACTTGTCAACTTACTTCTGAGTAAATTACTCGGCGTTCACATGTGTGGGCACACCAGAGGAGGATCCATGCACGCTGCAGTAAGGCCGTACCTGGCAACCGGAGTCGCGTTGGTGGGGGCCGCGTCGATCGCGGTCATGCCCATTCAACCGTCGAACCCGCTGCTCTCCGTACCGGCGGTTCCGGCCGTCTCGTCGCAGGCCTTCACGCTCACTGCGCAGGCCAACCCCATCGCGCTGTGGGTGTCAGTCCTCCAAGACGCCATCGACAACGTCGGCGCGCTCGGCGGGGACGTGCTCTCCGACCCGGCGCCGATCCTGCGGCAGCTCGTCCGGAATCAGCTGGGATACCTCGGCACCGCGGTCGGCGCCGGCCGATCGGTGGTCGACGGAGTCGGGCAGTACCTGTCGCCGAGCAATCCGTACAGTCTGCCCGCCAGTATCGATACTGCTGTCGGGCAATTGCGGTCCGGTCTGATCGCGGATGCGTTCATCACCCTTTCCGCGGGGCTGATCTCCACGCCCATCATGATGATCATCGGTCTGCCACTGGCCGGTTCGGGTCTTCTCGAGATCCCGGCGAAGATGGCCCAGAACTTCACGGATGTGGTGTCCGCGCTGCTGTCGCTGAACACGGCGCTGCCGCTGCTCTCGAGTGCGCTGGGTCCGGTCGTGGGGGCCGTCGATGCGCTCGGTGGGTCACTGCAGGATGTCGTCGGGGCCCTGGGCAGTGGGCGCCTGGTCGATGCGCTCACGGCCGCGATCAACATTCCCGCCCAGCTGACGGGTGCTGTCCTCAACGGCTACACCGACGCGCAGGGTGGCTTCCATCCGGGCCTGCTGACCTTCAGTGACGACGCGTTCGGCGGCGGCCTGCTCCAGACGCTACTGGTGACCATCCCTCGTGCCGTCGCCACCGCACTGGGTGCCACGCCGGCCGCCCCTGCCGCCGCGGCTACCGCTGATGTCGCCGACGCGGTCTCGACGCCGCTCGCCGCGGGCGCGAAGGTCGTCACGCTGACCCTTCCCGGTGTCGAAACACCTGCGGCGGCAGCAGAAGTCGAACAGGCGGCGAACGCCTCGGAGACGTCTCCCGCAGCTGCGGCCGTGCCCGAGGGGGAGTCGGGCGCGGAGTCGCCCGAGGCGGTCCCGGCCCCGGAGGCTGTCACCGCGGACACCGATATTCCGGACGAAGTCGGCGCGACCGAGCCCACCGCGGTCGTGACGCAACCGGCTACCGATGCTGCCGCCGAGTCGAACGGCGATGAGTGCACCGACGGCGACGCGGAGGTCGACGAGACCGACACGGCGGTTCCGGGTGCGGTCGAGGCGGGCGACTCCGAGGTCGACAGCGCAAAGGTCACCGCAGGGGTACGCGGCGCCAAGGGTGCCAAGGCCGGCGCACGCAGCGCCGCCGGTTCCCGGACGGCAAAGCGGATGTCGTCGCGGGGGTAGCTCATCCCGGACGTGTGACGGCTGACGGCGCAGGCCCGGGGGCGTTCCCAGGGGCCTGCGTCCGTTGGGTCACCTCGGTGCGAGGCCGGCCGCCCGGTATGCGGCGTCCACCAGGGCCATATTGGCCACGGCGTCGTCGGCGCCGAACGGCAGCGGCGCGCCGCCCAGCACGTGCGCAGTGAAGGCCTCCAGCTGATAGCTGTAGGAGGGCCGGGTGCCGTGATGCTCGACGGTGGTGCCGGCGGCGGTGCTCAGGGTCAACCGGTCGTCCTGGGCCGGGTGGATGAAATCGTGCACAAAGGCCTCACCCGCGCTGCCGGTGATCTTCAGTGTGAACGAATAGTCCGGTGCCACCATCGAATTGGTGGACAGCCCGGTTGCCCCGCTGGGGAATGCGAGCTCGACATCGCAGCGCGCGTCGACACCGGGGGAGCGCAGTTCGGCGCGCGATCCCGTGACGACCGGACCGCCGAGGCACAGACGGCCCAGGGTCCGCATGATGTGCAGGCCGTAACAGCCCAGGTCCATCAGAGCGCCGCCGGCCAAATCCAGCGACCAGCGCGGGTCATCGTCGCTGGGCGCGGGCATCGCCATCCGGGCTTCGACCCGGCGGATCTCACCCAGCTCACCGTCGACCGCCAACTGGAACGCCCGCCGGGTCACCGGGTGGAAGAAGTAGTGAAACCCCTCCAGCACGGTGACACCGGCCGCGCGGGCGGCATCGGCCACCCGGACCGCCTCCGACTGATCACGGGCGAAAGGCTTTTCGCTCAGCACCGGCTTGCCCGCCGCGATGGCGGCAAGATTCCACGGCGCGTGCAACGCATTGGCCAGCGGGTTGTAGATCACGTCGACCTCGGGATCGTCGATCACGTCCTGGTAGGAATCCAGGACGCGCTCGACGCCGTACTTGCCGGCGAAGGACTCTGCGCGACCGCGGTCGCGCGCCGCCACGGCCACCAGGCGGTGACCGAGTTCGGCCGCGGGACCGACGATCGCGACCTCCGCGATGCGGGACGCGCCGAGCACCCCGATACGCAGACCGGTCTGCGTCACGCCGTGACGCTGTTCAGGTACGTGACGCTGGCACGCACATCGGCCAGCGGCCCGTCGCCGTCGGGCGCACCGTCCAGGATGGTGTCCTGTTCCATCACGAACCAGCCGTCGAAGCCGTTGTCGCGCAGCACCGAGACGATGCCGGCAATGTCGACGTCACCGGTCCCGAGCGGCGTGTACATCCCGGCCTTGACGGCGTCGGTGTAGCTCAGCTCGCCGGACTGCACCTTGGCGGCCAGCGCGGCGTCCACATCCTTGAGGTGGGTGTGCGCGATGCGTTGCGGTACCGCCTTGGCCAGTTCCAGCGGGTCGGTGCCACCGATGAGCAGGTGGCCGGTGTCCAGGCACAGCGGAATCGAGGATCCGGCGAGCACCCTATCCACCTCGGCGCGGGTTTCCACGGTGGTGCCCACATGCGGGTGCAGGACGGCGAGCAGGCCCCGGTCGGCGACGATCCCGGCCAGCCGGTCCAGGTTGGCCAGCAGGGTGGACCACTGCGACTCGTCGAGCACCGGACGTGAGTCGTACCCGTCGGCACCGGTGGCGGCGGCCAGCACCACCACGCCGGCGCCCGCGGCCACCAGCGAATCGAGCGGTCCGGCAAGGTCATCGGCCGGATCGTGGTCCGCCTTGTGCAACACCACCGGGACGAATCCGCCCACGCAGGCCAGTTCGTGCTGCGTCAGCACGGACTTCAGCTCGTCGGTGTCGGTGGGCAGGAAGCCTTCCGGTCCGAGTTCGGTGGCGGTCAGCCCGACACCACGCATCTCGGTGAGGACACGTTCGGGTTCGAGCTGGAAGCCCCAGCCGGGGACTTCACACACGCCCCAAGAGATCGGTGCCCCAGCGATTTTGATGGTCGTGCTCATGCGTTGCGTACCTCCGCGATGGTCACCCGGGCGCCCCGGCGCAGGGATTCGGTGGCGGCTTCGGCCAGCCAGGCCACCTCGACGGCGTCGGCCACGGTCGCGCCGCGGACCGGTCCACCCTTGGCGACCTCGACGAAGCCGGCCAGTTCCGTGCGGAACGCCTCGGTGAAGCGGTCCATGAAGAAATTGTGTGCCGGACCCGACGGGAAATCGTTGCGCGGGTCCGTGTTCAGCAGTGGCACACCCTGATCCCAGCCGGCGGCGACGCTGTCCTGAAAACCGTGCACTTCGAGGCGGCAGTCGTAACCGCGGGCGTTGTAGCGGGCGTTGGAGACCACACCGAGTGCGCCACCGTCGAAACGCACCACCACCGCAGCCGAGTCGACGTCGCCGTACTCGGCGAAGAGTGGGTCACCCTGCACCGTGCCGGTGGCGTACACCTCGACGGCGTTCTGACCGGTGATCCAGCGGATGATGTCGAAATCGTGGACCGCGCAATCCCGGAAGATCCCGCCGGAGCCCTTGATGTAGTCCATCGGCGGGGGAGCGGGATCCATCGTGGTGCTCCGCACGGTGTGCAGGATGCCCAAGGTGCCTGCGTCGACCGCATCCTTGGCCGCGGCGAAGGCGGCGTCGAAGCGGCGCTGGTAACCGACCTGCACCGGCACGCCGGAGGCGCTGATGATTTCGGCGACCCGGGCGCTCTCGGCGGCGGTGGAGGCGATCGGCTTCTCGCAGAAGGTGGGGATGCCGCGCTCCACGGAGGCCAGGGTGAGGTCGGCGTGCGCCGGAGTGGCCGCGGCCACCACGACGCCGTCGACGCCCGAGGCCAGCAGTTCCTCGACGGAGCCGACGGCCCTGGCGCCGTGCTTGGCGGCGACCGACGCTGTGACGTCGGCGCGTTCATCGGTGATCACCAACCCGTCGATTCCGGGCAGCCCGGTGAGGGTTTCGGTGTGGAATGCGCCGATGCGGCCCAGTCCGATCACGCCGATGGTGGTCATGGGGTTCTCCGTTCGTCTTGTGCGTCCAGTACTGCAATGAGTCCGTCGAGTTCGAGTCCGTCGGCCAGGGCGGCCAGCACGGTGTCGACCTGGCTGGGCGGGGCGAGGCTGCCGATCGGTTGATCGCTGTCCAGGTTGGTGGGGAAGGCGTAGCCCTCGGCGGTGGCATTGACGGTGTTGACCAGGTCGGCGGCCGGGCGGCCGGCCCGCTGCATCCGCAGCAGTGCCGGGTAGACGGCCTTGACCATGGCCGTCCGGTCCAGCGATTCCATCGCCCGGCCGAACGGTGACGAGATCTGCAGCAGATTGGCCATCCGGCTGATATCGGTCGAAGTATTCTCTCCCGCACCGTGATACAGCGCCGGATTGAAGAACACCGCGTCTCCCTTGCGTAGTGGCACCTGGACGTGGTGCTCGGCGAAGAACTCGATGAACTCGGGCCGGTAGAAGGCGACGTAGCCGGCTTCGAACTGCTGCGAGTACGGCAGCAGCATCGTCGGCCCGCTCTCCAGCGGCATATCGCAATGCGCGACCGCGCCCTGCAGCGTCAGTGCCGCGGACATCCGGTGCAGGTGCGCCGGATAGTGCGTCAACTGGTCGACATCGACGAAACCGAGGTGGTAATCCCGGTGCGGAACCTGCGCGGCGCCACCGGGATTGACGACATTCACCTGTGAGGTGACCTGGTAGCGCGGGCCCAGCCAGGCTTGCGACACCAGCGCCAGGGTGTCCGCGGCGTAATACTCGGCGTACACCTCGGGCGCGTGCAGGGCGAGCTTCTGCGCGGCGTTCCAGACCCGGTCGTTGGCGCCGGCCTTGCCGAAGTGGTCTCCGGCCACCCCGCCCAGGGCACGCTGGGCGGCGATGATCTCGTCGAACGCCGCGGACGCGCGGTCGGTGACCCCATCGTCGAAAGCGCCCTCGAAAACCACGACGCCGGGGCCGTCGGTCAGCGCGCGGATCACCTCGGACTGCAGTGCCCGGCGATCGGCGTCGGCGATACCGGCGGCCGGGTACACCAGGACGTTGCGCCGTACGTCGACGGCGTGCGGGTAGTCGGCCAGGTCGGTATCGCGCAGTACCTGATGGCGGAAATCCGCGAGGTCGCAGGCGGACTCGGTGATCCAACCGGAAGTGGTGAGTGAAGCGGGCATGGCAGTTAGTCTTGCTGTGATACCGACCGCAATCAACAGCAAAAAACCGTCAAAAACACCTCACCGCGGGAGGCGGGATGCATCGCTACAAGGTTCGCGAGATCGCTCAGCAGTCCGGCCTGAGCGAGGCGACGGTCGACCGGGTCCTCAACAACCGGCCCGGGGTGCGCGAGAACACCAGGGCCGAGGTGATGCAGGCCATCGCCGACCTGGACAAGCAGCGAGCGCAGTTGCGGCTCAACGGTCGTCGCTACCTCATCGATGTGGTGATGCAGACCCCGCAGCGGTTCTCCGACGCTTTCCGGGCGGCGATCGAGGCCGAACTGCCCGCTTTTGCCCCGGCCGTGCCGAGGGCCCGGTTCCATCTGTGGGAGTCGGGCTCGGCAGCGCAGACCGCGGATGTGCTGGCCCGCATCAAAGGCAGCCACGGCGTCATCCTCAAGGCCCAGGACGAACCCGAGGTCGCCGAGGCCGTGGATCGGGTCGTCGCCGCCGGCGTGCCGGTGGTCACCTACTCCACCGACGTGGCCAACAGTGATCGCTGCGCCTATGTGGGCATCGACAATCACGGTGCCGGCCTGACAGCGGCGTTCCTGGTGGATCAATGGCTCGGTGAGGCGCCATCCGGGGTGCTGATCACGTTGAGTCGCACGGTATTCCGCGGCGAGGGCGAGCGTGAGGTGGGATTCCGGTCCGGGCTGCGCGGCACCGGACGCGAGATCGTGGAGGTGAGCGACAGCGACGGTATCGACGCCACCAACGAACGGCTGGTACTCGACGCGCTGAAACGTCATCCCGGGATCGAGGCGGTGTACTCGCCCGGCGGTGGCAACGACGCGACCGTCGGGGCATTCGACACGCTGAATCGGCGCTGCCGGGTCTTTGTCGCCCACGATCTGGATGTCGACAACCGCAGGCTGCTCCGGCAGGGCAGGCTCTCGGTGGTGCTGCACAACGATCTGCGAGCCGACGCGCGCCTGGCCATCCGGGTCATCTTCGCGCAGCACCGGGCCCTGCCCGAGGAGCCGGTACGGCCCACTCCGATCCAGGTCGTCACCCCGTACAACCTGCCGGGGTGATGATCGGCACACGGTTGCCGACACTGCGGAATCGCTGAAAGGGTGCGACGCGGACTACCATTTCCGCGCACGGCCACGTCAACATGTGCCGACGACAGGACAAACCACAAGCAGGGGAATCGATTGATGGCGCCAGAGCTCGTCCCGGGCGTGACAGTGCTGGGGAACCTGGCCATCGACGTCATCAATGGGGCTCCGCCGAGCCCAGGTGGGTGCGCTTCGTTCGCCGGGGTGGCGCTGGAGGCCGCGCCGGGCACCGCCCACATCGTGGCGATGGGCGAGGAGAAGCATCACGAGCTCTTCGACCCGGTGCTGGAGCGGTTCGGCTCCCTGGTGCGCCTACTGCCGTCGGACCGGACCAGTGGATTCAGCCTGGACTATGACGACACCGATCACCGGCACATGGGCGTCCAGGCGATCGGCCCGGTGT
The DNA here is from genome assembly GCF_056400845.1 of Mycobacterium sp. P4_H6. Lineage (NCBI taxonomy): Bacteria > Bacillati > Actinomycetota > Actinomycetes > Mycobacteriales > Mycobacteriaceae > Mycobacterium > Mycobacterium sp. P4_H6. Next base: position 53,900 of record NZ_JBFUKN010000003.1, read on the forward strand.
GGACGCCGCGCGATGTGGACACCGACGATCCCCGCACCACCTGGATCCATCTGGCCCCGCTGCTGCGTACCGATTTTCCCGCCGACACCCTGGCTCATCTGGCGGCCCGCGGCCATCGGATCGCCTATGACGGCCAGGGCCTGGTGCGCGCCGACAACGTCGGCCCGCTGAAACTGGACCGGCATTTTTCCCCGGAGCTGCTGCGTCACCTCGATGTGCTCAAGCTCGCCGAGGACGAGGCCGTCATCGTCGCCGACGGCGCCTTCGACCTCGCGACGGCCCAGGCGCTTGGGGTGCCCGAGATCCTGGTGACCTACGGCTCCGAGGGCTGCGACATCTATAAGGACGGCACCGTGGTGCGGGTACCCGCGGCGTGGCGCGTGATGGACGTGCAGACGACCGGTGCCGGCGACATGTTCACCGCCTGTTACGTCGCCCACCGCGCGGCCGGGGCCGATCCGCGCCGCGCCGTCGAGATCGCCAGCGAGCTGGTGGCCCGMGAATTGCAGAAGCGCGTGCAGGTGCGCTCGGCGCCGGCGTAGGCCCTGGTTGAAACGATCCACTTGACACCCGTCAAGTTTGACCGGCAGAGTGCTACTGCACGGTAACCAGTTCCTTAGAGAATGACATTCTCCAAAAGTGATGAAGACCACATCGCGCCGGGAACTCGTCTTGCTTCACTGCGCTGAACAGGCAGTTCTTCTCGACGAAACCCGCGTGTCGCCGGCTCGCCCGGCATTGGTCACCCTAAGAGAAGTGCCATACTGGTTACCGGCAGTGACACCAAAAGTTTTTGACGCAAACGCCCCGCGACTTGAGCGCGATTCGTGCGGGTGTGAAAGGCAGGAAGTCGTGGGTCAGAACGGCAACACGGGGACGCCCCGGCAGAAGCTGGAAAAGGTGGTCATCCGCTTCGCCGGTGACTCCGGTGACGGCATGCAGCTCACCGGTGACCGGTTCACGTCCGAGGCCGCACTCTTCGGCAATGACCTTGCGACGCAGCCCAATTACCCCGCTGAGATCCGCGCACCACAGGGCACTCTGCCGGGTGTGTCGTCCTTCCAGATCCAGATCGCGGACTACGACATCCTGACCGCCGGCGACCGTCCCGATGTTCTCGTCGCGATGAATCCTGCCGCATTGAAGGCCAATGTGGGAGACCTACCCCGCGGCGGCCTGATCATCGCGAACTCCGACGAGTTCACCAAGCGCAACCTGGCCAAGGTCGGCTATGACGCCAACCCGCTGGAGAACGAAGAGCTCTCCGACTACGTCGTGCAGTCGGTGGCGATGACGACGCTGACGCTGGGTGCCGTCGAGGCCATCGGTGCGACCAAGAAGGACGGCCAGCGCGCCAAGAACATGTTCGCCCTGGGCCTGCTGTCGTGGATGTACGGCCGCGAGCTCGAGGCCAGCGAGGCCTTCATCCGGGACAAATTCGCCCGCAAGCCCGAAATCGCCGAGGCCAACGTGCTGGCGCTGAAGGCAGGCTGGAACTACGGCGAGACCACCGAGGCCTTCGCCGTCACGTACGAGGTGGCCCCGGCCAAGCTGAAGTCCGGTGACTATCGCCAGATCTCGGGCAACACCGCGCTGGCCTACGGCATCGTGGCAGCCGGTCAACTGGGCGATATCCAGGTGGTGCTGGGCACATACCCCATCACCCCGGCCTCCGACATCCTGCACGAGCTGTCCAAGTACAAGCATTTCAACGTGCTCACCTTCCAGGCCGAGGACGAGATCGCCGGTATCGGTGCGGCCATCGGCGCCTCTTACGGCGGCGCCCTCGGTGTCACCAGTACCTCAGGTCCGGGTGTATCGCTGAAGTCCGAGGCGATCGGACTCGCGGTGATGACCGAACTGCCGCTGCTCGTCATCGACGTGCAGCGCGGCGGCCCGTCCACCGGCCTGCCGACCAAGACCGAGCAGGCCGACCTGCTGCAGGCGCTCTACGGCCGCAACGGCGAATCGCCGGTTGCGGTGCTGGCGCCCTGCTCGCCGTCGGACTGCTTCGATATCGCCGTCGAGGCGATACGTATCGCAATCGGCTATCACACACCGGTGATCATCCTGTCCGACGGCGCGATCGCCAATGGCTCGGAGCCGTGGCGCATCCCGGACATCACCACCTATCCGCCCATCGAGCACACGTTCGCCAAGTCCGGCGAGCCGTTCGAGCCCTATGCGCGTGACCCCGAGACGCTGGCCCGCCAGTTCGCCATCCCCGGCACGCCGGGTCTGGAACACCGCATCGGTGGCCTCGAATCGGCCAACGGTTCGGGCAACATCTCCTATGAGCCCAAGAACCACGACCTGATGGTCCGGTTGCGGCAACTCAAGATCGACGGCATCACGGTGCCCGATCTGCAGGTCGATGACCCGGATGGGGACGCCGAACTGCTGCTGCTGGGCTGGGGCAGTTCCTACGGGCCCATCGGCGAGGCCTGCCGGCGCGCCCGCCGCAGCGGTATCAAGGTCGCGCACGCTCAGCTGCGCTACCTGAACCCGTTCCCGGCCAACCTCGAAGAGGTGCTGAACAGGTACCAGAAGGTCGTCGTGCCGGAGATGAACCTCGGCCAGCTCGCGCTGCTGTTGCGTGGCAAGTACCTGGTCGACGTGCAGTCGGTCACCAAGGTCGAGGGCATGGCGTTCCTGGCCGACGAGGTCGAGGGCATCATCGCCGCGGCGCTGGACGGAACGCTGCGCGAAAAGGAAACTGACAAGGCCAAATTCGCCCGGTTGGCCGCGGCCACCGTGGAATCTGTGGGAGCGAGCGCATGACGGACCTGATCGGCTCTGACCTGGGCCTGACCGAAGCCCTCAGCAAGACTGCGCTGGTACCGACGACGGACCAGCCGCAGAAGGGCAAGGACTTCACCAGCGACCAGGAGGTGCGCTGGTGCCCGGGTTGCGGTGACTACGTCATCCTCAACACGATCCGCAACTTCCTGCCCGAGCTCGGCCTGCGTCGGGAGAACATCGCGTTCGTCAGCGGTATCGGCTGCTCCAGCCGATTCCCGTACTACCTGGAGACCTACGGTTTCCACTCGATCCACGGTCGCGCGCCGACCATCGCCACCGGTCTGGCGCTGGCTCGCGAGGACCTGTCGGTGTGGGTGGTCACCGGTGACGGTGACTCGCTGTCCATCGGCGGTAACCACCTCATCCATGCGCTGCGACGCAACATCAACATCACGATCCTGTTGTTCAACAACCGGATCTACGGCCTGACCAAGGGTCAGTACTCGCCGACCTCCGAGGTCGGCAAGGTCACCAAGTCCACGCCGATGGGCTCGGTGGACTACCCGTTCAACCCGGTGTCGCTGGCGCTGGGCGCCGAGGCCACCTTCGTCGGGCGTGCGCTGGACTCCGACCGTAAGGGCCTGACCGAGGTGCTGCGCGGCGCGGCAGCCCACCGTGGTGCCGCACTCGTCGAGATCATGCAGGACTGCCCGATCTTCAACGACGGATCGTTCGACGCGCTGCGCAAGGAAGGCGCCGAGGACCGGCTGATCAACGTCTCCCACGGCGAGCCGATCACCTTCGGTGCCGACGGTGAGTATGCGGTGGTCAAGTCCGGGTTCGGCCTGGAGGTCGCGAAGACCGCCGATGTGCCCGCCGATCAGTTCGTGGTGCACGACGCGACGATCGACGACCCGGCGTACGCCTTCGCCCTGTCGCGGCTGTCCGAGCAGAACCTGGACCACATGGTGATGGGCATCTTCCGCCAGGTGAGCAAGCCGACCTACGACGACGCGGCGCGCCAGCAGATCAGCACCGCACGTGAGGCCAAGGCGCACGACACGGCCGCACTGCAATCGCTGCTTCGCGGCAAGGACACCTGGTCGGTCGACTAACGTCAGCGGGGTGACCGCACCCCAGGGGCCCGCCACCGGTACGGCCCTGGCTGGGATTGTGCTGGCCGGGGGTGCTTCGCGCCGCATGGGGCGGGACAAGGCCACCCTCGTGATCCGGGGTCAGACACTCGTGGAACGGGTGGTGACCACCGTCGGCACCCGCTGCGGTCCGGTGTTTGTCGTCGCGGCGCCCGGCCAGGCGCTTCCCGAATTGTCTGCCCAGATCCTGCGCGACGAGGTCCGCGGCGTCGGCCCGCTGTTGGCGACGGCTCGCGGGCTGAGGGCCGCTGCGGACGCGGGCCGGGAATGGGCCTTCGTCTGCGCGGTCGACATGCCCCACCTCAACGCCCGCATCATCGATGAACTGACCGTCGCCGCCGCATCGACCGCGGCCGATGTGGTGCTGCCCTGGGACGGGCGGGACCACTACCTGGCCGGCCTGTATCGCACTGCGCTGTCGGTACGGGCGGACGAGTTGGTGGCGGCCGGCGAGCGCAGCATGCGCGCCCTGGTCGATGACGGCGACACCCAGCGCATCGTCATGGAGCAACGGCTCGAGTTGACCAACGTCAACACGCCGCAGGATCTGGGCTGATTGCGTACACAGCTGTGGCGACTGATCCAGCAAATTTGACATTCGTACGCGAATTTCGCCGTATTTATCTTCAACCGAGTTTATCGGCTCCAATAACGTTCGAATAACGAACGCGTGAATGAGATATCTCGTACGTCGGAATCGGCTGCGCCACCGGTATGGAACTGGTCCGATTACCCGAGATGCACTGGCGCACTGTTGATTTGAACCACCGGGGCGCGGACTGTCAATGTCCTGCGCACCAGCCTGATTCGGCTGTTGTCGCCACCGTTGCGCCCTAATGCGAAGTGTGCAGGCCGTGGTTGTCGGCCCGCTTGCACCGCGCCTCGGGGTGGTGCCTCGTAGGGGAGTCGGCGAGCTGTGCAGCTGCACACCTATCTGGGGTGAAAAAGCCTGCGGTGCAACTGTTTTGGTCAAATCAATGCGAATATTGCTGTGCTGCTATGTAGTTGCGCTATCTAACTTCGGACGATCCAAAGGTGTTCATCCGCAACAAAAGTGGCCGATCGGCTGAATCTGGGCGTAGGTTGGTAGGTCAGCGAACAGATCGCGACGCTGCGGCTTTTTCGGGTGTGTAAGAGCGGCGTTTTCGGGGAATCCTGCGATCTGCACACGGTAGGTAAGCGACGCCGGTGGCGCAGCTCACAAAAACCTTGTGATCTGCCTCACGAGACAGGTCTCGACCTGCAATTCAGGTTTCGCCATGGAATTCCGTGTTGACCTGCGCGGTCTGGGCGAATGCCCGGCCGTGATCATCCTGTGATCTGAAAGCGACACGTTCTCCATCGAAGTGACTTCGCCGCGCGATTTTTGTACGTTCAATTCAACTCCAGAGCCGGAGCAAATAATTACATAATCAAGAACCTGCGTGTGAGTGGGCCGACGACGGGATGAGATGCCTGTCGGGCAACCGGGTGTGTCATCCGGTGAGACGTCCTATGTCTCCCACTGTCGTGCCTGACCGAGATGGCACGCCCCAAATTCCCCGCCTGTGTATTCAGGCATTCCGTCCGCGTTCGCGCGGGCGTCTTTGGCGCGCGCTTGGCGAGAGGATTGACGTTGAAGAACATCCGCAAAACGTTCGGTATGGCCACTTTTGCCGGGGCGATCGCTGTTGCCCCGATGGCTATGGCCACAGGTACCGCACATGCGGACTCCGTGAACTGGGATGCCGTTGCAGCCTGCGAGTCGGGCGGCAACTGGGCCATCAACACGGGTAACGGCTACTACGGTGGCCTGCAGTTCACCATGGGCACGTGGCATTCCAACGGTGGCGCGGGTGCGCCGCACGCCGCCAGCCGCGAAGAGCAGATCCGCGTCGCGGAGAACGTGCTGCAGAGCCAGGGCATCGGTGCCTGGCCGTCCTGCGGTGGCCGGGGATAACCCGATATCAGACGAATCACAATGGCGCCGGGCTTTACGCCCGGCGCCATTGTTTTCTCATAGACACCGCTGATATCCCCCTGTCTCATAAGAAACTGCTAAAACTTCCGTCCCCTCCGTAACGGGTGATGTCGGTCACCCGAAACACCAGATAACCGCGTCGCAAGAACGCTTCACTCCTGGTTCGCGGCCCTCGTGTCACCGGTCGGGGAAGGACCGCAAATGAAGACCATCCGAATTGCCCTCAAGAACATCCTGACGAAGAGCCTGTGGGTGGCCGCCGCAACCGGCGCGCTCTCGGTGGCTCCGATGGCCATGTCGGCCACCGCCGCCGCCGACAGCGTCAACTGGGACGCCATCGCGCAGTGCGAGTCGGGTGGCAACTGGGGCATCAACACCGGCAACGGCCACTATGGCGGTCTGCAGTTCAAGCCGGCCACCTGGAACGCCAACGGTGGCGTCGGCTCGCCGGCCGGGGCCTCGCGGACCGAGCAGATCCGCGTCGCCGAGAACGTGCTGCGGACCCAGGGGCTCGGCGCCTGGCCCAAGTGCGGGCCGCGTGGTGCCACCCCGGCGGTCTTCAGCACCCCCGGAATCAAGACTCCCGCTCCGGCCGCCGTTGGCTGCCAGGCCATCCGCGGTGGCGCAGTGCTGGGGCTTTTCGACTTCCGCAAGATGTGCAAGATGGTGGAGACCGCCGCCGCGGCCTTCCAGCCGCGCTGATATCAGTCGCCGGGTAATACGAAGGCCGAGCGCCCGGCGATCGAGGCCAGGTGCCGGGCCAGTACCGCCTCCGGGATCAGAGCCGTGGCCCGGCTGGCCAGCCCACTGAGTACGGCCGGTCGCATGTTCACGACGCGGCCTACGGTCCGTGACTCGAGGACCAGCGCGCGCACCCGACGCCTGCGGAAATCGGCGAAACGCGCGAATGCGCTCGACAGATCGGTCTCCCCGCCGACGGTCAGCGCCGCCAGAATCGCGGCATCCTCCAGGCCCTGGCAGCCGCCCTGGCCCAGGTGCGGACGCATCGGATGCGCGGCATCACCGACGATCACCGCGCGGTCGCGCGCCCACGTGGCAGCGGGAGCGCGATCGTAGAGGTCGTTGCGAAGCACCGCCGCCGGGTCGGTGGACGCCAGCAGGCCGGGAATCGGTTCCGGCCAGTCGCCGAAGACACGCTGCAGATGTGCGTGCTCTCCGCCCGCCGCCATCTGCCCCTGCGGCACCCGCTGGGTCGCGAACCAGTAGGTGTGCGTGGGGCCCATCGGCACGTGACCCACCTCGAGCCCCGGTCCCATGGTCTCTCCGGCGAGATCGGGATCCAGTGCGTACGAGGCGATTCCGCGCCAGGCCGTGTACCCCGCGTACCGCCGGGGAAGATCGCCGTTGAGGTGGCGTGCCACCAGCGAGTCGACCCCATCTGCGCCCACCACGGCGTCCACGGTGGCAACGGTCCCGTCCGACACGGTGATCCGGGCTCCGGTGCGGGACACCTCGAGGGCGGTGGCTGCCACGCCGTGCGTCACCGTACCCGCGGGCAGGGCGCCGGCCAGGATCTCGGTGAGCGTGCCGCGGTGGATGATGACCAGCGGTTCGCCCAGGGCCCGCACGATCCGGTCGGCGGCCGGCCTGCGCAGCCAGCGGCCGTCACGCCAGCGCACCGCACCGGCGCTGACCCTGCCGCCGGCGGCACGCACCTGCTCACCCAGGCCCAGCACGTCCAGGGCGGCCAGGGCATTGGGCCAAATGCTGATGCCGGCACCGGTGGCGGTGTCCGTGCGCTGTTCGATCACGGTCACGTCATGGCCCACCCGGCGCAGGGCGACGGCGGTGGCCAGTCCGGCAATACCTGCGCCGACGACCATGATGCGCTCGGACATGCCGCCGACCATATCGGGCGCCGCGTCAACCAGACGAGACAGCGAGGTCACATCACCGAAACGCAGCTTTGGTTTCCTGAAGGGCAACGTCGTCAACCACTGGTGTCCACGGGAAAGGGCTCATGCGACCGGACCTCGAGCTGACAAGTGTGCCCGGATGGGCGCTGACCCCCACCCGACCCGATGCTGATCTGTCCGGGTGTGCGTGGACCATCATCGCGTTCGGGCCGGGCGGCGCCGAGATCGCACGGGACTGGGTAGCCCAGATCGCCTCGGCCGGTCGTGAATCGGCGGTACGCCTGCACCAGGTCGACGCCGGGCAGGCGATCGAGGTGCTGACGGCCGACCTGGCCGATGCCCGGGTGGGCTGGCGGTTGATGATGGCCGGCCCCGCCGACGCCTGCCTGCACCTGCGCGGCGCCGCGACGGGCCTCGGTGTCGCCGACGACGAGATGACGGTGGCGTCCACCGAGGTCGATTCACGCGCGGTGCACTGTGTGCACTGCGGGTCCGTCACCCGGGCGCGGGTGCAGCTGGACGAAGTGCTGCCGTGCGGATCGTGCGAGCGGAAACTCCTGGTCTATTACCATGTTTCGCGTCGTGGCGGAACATATCTGGGCTTCATGGTCGATGCCGAAGAGCCGGCCGGGGCCGTCTCGTGAACACTCTCAAACTCGTCGTCACCGCGGTCGATGACACGATCGGCGGCATTCGGACCCTCACCCTGGCCGACCCCGACGGGGCGGCCCTGCCGTCGTTCACGCCCGGCAGCCACATCGTCGTGGACTGCGGTGGCAGTGCCAACGCCTATTCACTGACCGGCGATGGTAATTCGCCTACCGCGTATGTGATCTCGGTGCTGCGCTGTGACGAGGGCGCCGGGGGCTCACGGTGGATCCACGACGAGCTGGCGCTGGGCGACACCGTCGCCGCCGGACTGCCGCGCAGCGCGTTCGCTCCGGTGCTGCGGGCGCGCCGGCACCTGCTCGTCGCCGCGGGCATCGGCATCACCCCGATGGTGTCGCACCTGCGCAGCGCGCAGCTGTGGGGACGGGACGTCCGGGTGCTCTACATCCACCGGGAGGGCCGGGCGGCCTACGCCGACGTCGTCGCAGGACTCGGCGAGCATGCGTCGATGCATACCGCGCGTGCGGCCTTCACCGACGAGCTGCTGGCCGCGCTGGCCGACCAACCCTTCGGCACCCACCTCTATGTGTGCGGACCGGCCTCGTTCATCGAGTACGTCACCGGTGCGGCCGCGGATCTGGGATGGCCGGCCAGCCGGATTCACCTGGAACACTTCGGATCCGACGCGCTCGATCCGGGTGAGCCGTTCGCGGCCCGGGTCACCTCCACCGGCGAGGAGTTCGTCGTCGACGCCGGTGTCTCGCTGCTGGAGGAGTTGGAGCGCCGTGGCTTCGAGGTGCCCAATTTGTGCCGCCGGGGGGTGTGCGGAGAATGCCGACTCCCGGTCTCGGCCGGAACGATCACCCACCGCGATCTGTACCTGACCGACGCCGAGAAGGAGGCCGGCGACGCGCTGATGGCCTGCGTGTCGCGTGGTGGCGACGAAACCCTGGAGGTAGCACTGTGATCTCGACACCCGATCTCGTTCGTACCTTTCCTTTCCCGTTCGCCGCGGACACCTACCGCTACAGCACCAATGTCGAGCCCGCAGGCTCGGCGGTCCCCACCCCGGTCGGGCGCTGGGGTGAGCGGGTGGTCGATGTCGACAGCGAATACGAACACGAACTGGCCGAGCGGGCAGCCGTTCTCGCGACCGATCCCACCCGCAACGCGGTGCTGCCACACATGCGCCCAGCCTGCTGGGACGCCATGCTGACCCTGATGCGCGAGCTCGCGAACGGCTACCCCGACAGCATGTCCCTGCAGCGACACGGCACCGGGTGGCGCTGGCGTAACGACAGACTGGGCATCGAACAGGACTTCATCCTCGGCGATGAGAGCACGCTGCCCGCCGAACCGCTTGCCTATATCGCCGGCCAGGTGCAGGAGGACATCGTCCTGCTCGACCAACGCGACGGTGACCTGTTCGGTGACGCCGGCGTGGTCACCTTCGCCGCGGACTGGTCGTTCGGGTTCGACGTCGGCATGACGTTCCTGGAGATCCACGGGCCGGTGCCCCGGCTGCGGGCCACCGGCGTGATCACCCGCGCCAGGGATTTCCTCATGCGGTTGCAGCCCGGTGAGACCTACCGGCGCACCAACTGGACGTTGACCATCGGTCGCCGCCTTGACGTCTCGACCGAGCTGTATCACGAGTGGGGGCCCGACCGCACGATGATCAACGGCGTCACCGACGAGGAGTTCGGTCGGCTGGTGCATCTTCGGGTCGAGGTGCAGCACCTGATCCGGTTGCCGGAGTCGGGGTCGATCTGCTTCCTGATCCGCACCTATATGTTGCCGTTGGCCGATATCGCCGCCGTCGACGCCTGGCGGGTGCGCGCGGCGGCGGTGCTGGCCGAGCTGCCCGAGGACATCGCCGACTACAAGGGCATCATCGGGTACCGCGACCGTGCGGTCCAGTGGCTGCGGTCCGCCTGACAGCCAGGCCGCCTGTACGAGAAATCGCCCGGATCCTCGAGGATCCGGGCGATTTCGGTGTGCTCGATCAGTAGGTCGTCGGTTCTCCTTCGGCCACCGGGCCGGGCTCCACCGGCTTGTGCTCGATGATCGCCCGGTACGCGGCGTTCTCGTGCTGGATCATCCGGACGAAGAAGCCGATGAAGAGCAACACCGCGAGGATGAACACGATCCACACGCCGAGCGAGTATCCGCCGAAGGTGAAGACCACGCCCGCGTCGTCGTAGCTGTCGATGGGACTGAACATTTACTTGACCTCCTCGGTGACCACCAGCACGGCACCGTTGGTGCGCATCGCGGTGATCGGGATACCTTCCGGGTACGGCGTGGCCGGAACCTCGCTGAGATCCAGCCCCTGCTCCTCGACCTCCGGCGGAATGCGCAGCAGCCCAACCTTCTTCAGGCCCAGCGAGACCAGATAGGCGGGGATGAAGCCGAGTGCGGCGAAGACCACCGCGCCGACCGCCTGGCCCCAGAACGAGACGGACGGGTTGCCGTCGGTGTTCGGGTAGCCCGAGAGGAAGACGCCGGCCATCAGCACCGAGTACAGGCCGATGCCGCCGTGCACGGAGACCGCGCCGACCACATCGTCGATCTTGAACTTTTCCAACAGCTTTCCGAGGTACGGCGCGAGGGCGCCGGCGCCCAGCGCGATGAGGAAGCCCAGCGCCGGGTGGTACAGATCCATTCCGGATGCCACGCCGATGACGCCACAGAGGCCACCGGAGATGGTCCAGAACGGCTCGCCCCGCGATGTGACATAGGCGCCGATGATGCCGCCGGCCAGGCCCATCAGGGTGTTGAAGGCGAAGGCGCTCAACGTCGTCGGGCTTCCGTAGATGGTGGCGTAGCCGCTGGGACCGTAGATGACACAGCCCATCAGGAAGCCGAAGAAGCCGGTGAAGATCATCATCAGTCCGACCATGGTCAGCGGCAGGTTGTGCGGGCGGATGGTCACCGGTGTGCCGTCGGGCAGGAAACGCCCGATGCGCGGCCCCAGGTTGATCAGGATGCCCAGCGTCGCGAAACCGGCGATCATGTGCACGCACCCGGCCGCACCGACATCGTGGAATCCGAGCTTGGTGAGCATCCAACCGGCGCCGTGCCACCCCCAGGCTGCACCGATGATCCACGTGACCGACCCCACCATGACGGTGAGCACGAGGAAGCCGCTGGTCCGAATGCGTTCCAGCACAGCACCGGACATGATCGAACCGGTGGTGGCGGCGAACAGCGCGAAGGCCCCCCAGAAGATGCCGCTCGCCGGGTCCTGGACGTTCGGGCCCATATTGTCGCTCCACGGGAGCGCAGCCCTTGCGGCGTCGGTCATCTCGATGAAACCGCTGGGCATCGCGTTGTACAGGAACCAGCCGACGAAGAAGAACGATGCCACGATGGTGGCGAAGGCCAGCAGATTCTTCATCGCCGTGGCGAGCACGTTCTTGGACCTCGACGCGCCGACCTCGTAGGCGAGGAAGCCTGCGTGGATGAGCATCATCAAGGCGATGGACATCCAGTAGAAGAACTCGTTGTTGACGGCCGCCATCGTCGAGAGGGCGTCCTCCACTTCAGGTGTCAAAAGGACCTCCGCCGATCGTTTCTGGGGGATGGGGTGGGGGAGGCACTGCGTTTAACGACAGTGGCCTTGAGGTACTGACGGTGTACCGGATTGAAACTAACTGCGCGAATGTGTCCGAGCGGTCAAGGCGAGTTAATTCCGCGTGAAGAGGTGCGACGCACTCCGAAGTTGGGATCGGTAGCGTCGGCCACTCAACACGCTCTGTGCCATGACGACATTCACCCGCCTGGGCCTCGGCCTGGCCGCCACCGCACTCTCGATCTCGGTACTGACCGGATGCTCCAAGATCGACGACATCAGGGCCATCACCGACGCCGCGACCACCGCCGTCGAGCAACTGAGCGACACCGCCGACGGACTCACCGAGATCGCCGCCGGCGACCTGGTGACCGTCGAGGGAATCGACACGGCGCTCGGCGCCATCTCCGAGCGTGTCGGTGCCGGCCCGATGAATGTGGTCGAGATCGTCATCACCCAGCAGTTGATCACCGTGCAGGCCATCGACCCGGCCGCGCCCACGGAGCTCAACCAATGGACCTACACCGCGGGCCACGTCGGCGACCTGCGCCCCGTCGACTACGACGACGACACCGAGGCGCTGCAGCAGAACCTGTTTGCGGTGACCGACGTGCCCGCCACCGCGATCATGACCGCGATCGGCAATGCGATCGGGGCCAGCGGTATCGCCGACGGCGATGTGCAGTCCGTCGTCGTCAAGCGCAATCTGCCCTTCGCCGATGAGCTGCAGATACTCATCAACGTGCAGGGTGAGCGCAGTGACAAGCAGGTGCGTGCGGACGCCACCGGTCGGGTCGCCGAGGTCCTGTAGGCCACGGAGAACCCGGGAGAGGGATCCAGCGATACGGTGATGTCATGACACCGTTCCATGACCTGGATGCCTATTTCGCGTTGCCCAGGGTGGCCGGGCTCGCCGTCGCCCCGGGCGGTGACCGGGTGGTGACCACGATCAGCGAACTGAACCACGACAGCACCGAATACCTCACCGCCCTATGGGAATTGGACCCACAAGGCGTCGAGCCCGCCAGACGGCTGACCCGCGGCGCCAAGGGAGAGTCCGCACCCGCCTTCACCGCCGGCGGTGACCTGTTGTTCGTCGCGGTCCGGCCACGGGCCGGGGAGGACGAGCCGCCGGCGGCACTGTGGCGATTGCCGGCGGCCGGCGGCGAGGCGGTCCAGGAGCTCGCGCTGCCGGGCGGGGTCGCCGCGGTGCACACCGCGCAGCGCGCCGCGCGGACCGTCGTCACCGCACCGGTCCTGCCCGCGGCGAGGGATCTGGACGAGGACAAGCGGCTGCGCGCGCTGCGCAAGGACAACAAGGTGTCGGCGATCCTGCACACCGGATATCCGGTGCGGCACTGGGATCACGACCTGGGACCCGGCCAGCCGCACCTGTTCGACGCCGACGGCCAGCGCGACCTGACTCCCGGACCGGGCGGCGCCCTGCGCGATACGGCACTCGATGTCAGCGCCGACGGCAGTTTCGTGGTCACCGCATGGAACGCCGCGGCACCCGGGGTGGCGCTGCGCTCGCACCTCGTGCGTATCGATGCCGCCACCGGCCGGCACACCACGGTCGCCGAGGATCCCGGCGCCGATCTGGGGGAGCCTGCCATCTCTCCGGACGGAAGCCGGCTGGCCTTTCTCCGCGAGACAACCTCCACGCCGACCCGGGCGCCGCGGATCACTTTGTGCTGCATGAGCTTCGGCGAGGCGTGGGTGGAACTCGGCGACTGGGACCGCTGGCCGACATCGGTGACCTGGTCCGCCGACGGCGCACAGTTGATCGTCACCGCCGACGAGGGCGGGCGCGGACCGGTCTTCGCCGTCGATCCCGGCACGGCCGCGGTGACCCGGCTGACCGCCGACGATTTCACCTACAGCGATGTGCAGGCCGCCGCAGGCGGGGCGATATTCGCCTTGCGCAGTTCCTATCTGAGCCCGCCGCACCCGGTGCGCATCGACCCCGGCGGTTCCGTCACGGTGCTGCCCTGCGTCCAGCTGCCCGAGTTGCCCGGGCATGTCGAAGAAGTGACGGCCACCGCGCAGGACGGCGCCACGATCCGGTCCTGGCTCGTGCTGCCCGACGGCCCCGGCGAACAAGGTCCCGATCCGGCGCCGTTGCTCCTCTGGATTCACGGTGGACCGTTGGCCAGTTGGAACGCCTGGCACTGGCGGTGGAACCCATGGCTGCTCGCAGCGCAGGGTTACGCCGTGCTGCTGCCGGACCCGGCGCTGTCGACCGGATACGGCCAGGCCTTCATCCAACGCGGCTGGGGAGCATGGGGTGCGGCGCCCTACACCGATCTGATGGCGGTCACCGACGCCGCCTGCGCGCACCCCCGGGTCGACGAGTCGCACACCGCGGCGATGGGCGGATCCTTCGGCGGCTACATGGCCAATTGGATCGCCGGACACAACGACCGCTTCGATGCCATCGTCACCCATGCAAGCCTGTGGGCGCTGGATCAGTTCGGGCACACGACCGACGGCGCCTACTGGTGGGTGCGCGAGATGACCGAGGAGATGACGCAGCGCAATTCCCCGCACCACCACGTGGCGAACATCCGCACACCGATGCTGGTCATCCATGGTGACAAGGACTACCGCGTGCCCATCGGGGAGGGCCTGCGGCTCTGGTACGAGCTGCTGAGCCTGTCCGGTCTGCCCGCCGACGACGACGGCAACAGTGCCCACCAGTTCCTCTATTACCCGTCGGAGGGGCACTGGGTCGGGGCCCCGCAGCACGCCAAGATCTGGTACCAGGTGGTCACCGCATTCCTGGGCAACCATCTGTTCGGTCGGGAGGTGGGCCCGCCGGAAGTCCTCGGGTAGCTTCGGGACCCATGACCTCCTCACAGCGCGAATTCGACATCGTCCTGTACGGTGCCACCGGGTTCGCCGGCAAGCTCACCGCGCAGTACCTCGCCGAGGCCGGGAAAGGTGCCCGGATCGCGCTGGCCGGTCGCTCGCTGGTCAAGGTCCGCGATGTCCGGGACACCCTGGGCGCCGAGGCGCAGGACTGGCCGCTGATCGAGGCCGATACCGCGCAACCGTCCACGCTGGCCGATATGGCGGCGCGCACCCAGGTGGTCATCACCACCGTCGGGCCGTACACGAAGTACGGACTGCCGCTGGTGCAGGCGTGTGTGGCGGCCGGCACCGACTACGCCGATCTGACCGGTGAGACGCTGTTCATCCGGGACAGTGCCGAACAGTTCCACAAGCAGGCCGTCGACACCGGTTCGCGCATCGTGCATTCCTGTGGATTCGATTCCGTCCCTTCGGATATCACCGTCTACGCGCTGCACGACCGGGTGCGCAAGGACGGCGCGGGCGAACTCGCCGAGACCAGCCTGGTGCTGCGCTCGTTCGCCGGAGGCGTGTCCGGCGGCACCGTTGCCTCGATGGTCGAGTTCATGCGGACCGCCGCGGAGAACCCGCAGTCACGCGGCGATCTCGCAGACCCCTACACGCTGACCACCGACCGCGGGGCCGAGCCGGATCTGGGCCACCAGTCCGACAATCCGTGGCGGCGCGGCCGTGAGATCGCCCCCGAACTCGATGGCGTCTGGACCGGTGCGTTCGCGATGGCCGCACCCAACTCGCGAATCGTGCGGCGCAGCAATGCCCTGCTGGACTGGGCGTACGGGCGCACGTTCCGGTACTCCGAGCAGATGAGCATGGGCTCCTCGGTCATCGCGCCGGTGGCTGCCGCGCTGGACACCGCGGTCAACGTGGGGATGTTCGGGCTGGGCACCCGTTACATCAACAAGGTTCCCAGCGGCCTGCTCGAGCGCGTGCTGCCCAAGGCCGGCACCGGTCCCAGCGAGCGCACCCGGGAGAAGGGGCATTACCGCGCCGAGACGTACACCACGACCACCACCGGCGCACGGTACCGGGCCACCATCGCCCAACAGGGCGACCCCGGGTACAAGGCCACCGCGGTGCTGCTCGGCGAGTGCGGGCTCGCGCTCGCGCTCGACCGCGACAAGCTCTCGGATCTGCGTGGGGTGCTGACCCCGGCCGCCGCCATGGGCGATGCGCTGCTGACCCGGCTGCCCGCCGCAGGGGTGACTTTGGAGACCGCTCGCCTCAACTGATTCGGGCGGTATGAATCGGGGCCGCGCCGAACGCCTGTGGGCCATGATCGATAAGGGCTAGGGTCCCTCTCAGGGGTACCTGACATCGACAGAGGTGAGTGGGAAATGGCCGGTCTGGATGAACTCTTCGCACAAATTCCCGTACAGGACATTGCGGCGAAACTGGGGGCAGACCAAGGCGAGGTGAACAGCGCCATCCGGACGCTGGTGCCGGCTTTGGTGGGTGGATTGCAGGCCAACGTCCAGGCCGATGACATCGACTCGACCGACCTGGAGGCCGCGGTGGGCTCGCAGGCGGCCAGTGGTCTGCTCGACGGCGGGGTCAAGGTCGACGATGTGGACGCCGGTGAGGGCGACAAGATCGTCGCCAACATCTTCGGCGGCAACGACAGCAACTCGGTCGCCTCGGCGCTGGCCGGCACCGGCGCCGGAAGCGGCGACCTGATCAAGAAGCTTTTGCCGATCCTGGCGCCGATCGTGCTGGCCTATATCGGCAAGCAGTTCTCCGGCAACTCCGCCCCCACGCAGCCGCAGTCCGCGCCGTCCGGCGGTGGGCTCGGCGATGTGCTCGGCAGCATTCTCGGCGGCGCCGGTGGCGGTGGTAACAATCCGCTGGGCAGCATCCTGGGCAGCGTGCTCGGTGGCGGCGGCCAGGGCGGCAATCAGGGCAATGTCATCGGGGACATTTTGGGTGGCCTGTTGGGTGGGAAGAAATAGCCCGGCGCGGTTTCCCTAGAATCGACGGGTGACCGACAGCCCGCGTGACCGTGCCGATGCCCTCCCCAAGTCCTGGGAGCCGAGCGCGGTAGAAAGCGAGCTGTATCAGGGCTGGGTCGACGCCGGCTATTTCACTGCCGATCCCAAGAGTGACAAGCCCGCCTATTCGATCGTGCTGCCGCCGCCGAATGTGACCGGCAGCCTGCACATGGGCCATGCGCTGGACCACACCCTGATGGATGCGCTGACCCGGCGCCGCCGCATGCAGGGCTACGAGGTGCTGTGGCTGCCGGGGATGGACCATGCCGGTATCGCCACCCAGTCGGTGGTGGAGAAGCAGCTCGCGGTCGACGGGAAGTCCAAAGAGGAGTTCGGTCGCGAACTGTTCATCGACAAGGTGTGGGACTGGAAGCGTGAATCCGGCGGCACCATCGGCGGCCAGATGCGCCGCCTCGGTGACGGCGTGGACTGGAGCCGCGACCGGTTCACCATGGACGAGGGTCTGTCCCGCGCGGTGCGCACCATCTTCAAACGGCTCTACGACGCCGGGCTGATCTATCAGGCCGAACGGCTGGTCAACTGGTCCCCGGTACTGCAGACGGCCATCAGCGACCTCGAGGTCAAGTACGAGGACGTCGAGGGTGAACTGGTGTCGTTCCGGTACGGCTCCATGAAGGACGATGAGCCGCACCTCGTGGTCGCCACCACCCGACTGGAGACGATGCTCGGGGACACCGCCATCGCGGTGCACCCCGACGACGACCGCTACCGTGCCCTGGTCGGCCAGACGTTGGCGCACCCGTTCCTGGACCGGCAGATCATCGTGGTGGCCGACGGCCACGTCGACCCCGAGTTCGGCACCGGCGCAGTCAAAGTCACCCCCGCCCACGACCCGAACGACTTCGAGATCGGGGTGCGGCACAACTTGCCGATGCCGTCGATCCTGGACAAGGCCGGCGCCATCACCGGCACCGGGACCCGGTTCGACGGGATGGACCGGTTCGAGGCCCGCGTCGCGGTGCGCGAGGCGCTCGCGGCCGAGGGGCGCATCGTGGCCGAGAAGCGCCCGTACCTGCACAGCGTCGGGCACTCCGAGCGCAGCGGCGAACCGATCGAGCCGCGGCTGAGCCTGCAGTGGTGGGTCAAGGTCGAATCGTTGGCCAAGGCCGCCGGTGACGCGGTGCGCAACGGCGACACCGTGATTCACCCCGCCAGCCTGGAACCGCGCTGGTTCGCCTGGGTGGACAACATGCACGACTGGACCATTTCGCGGCAGCTGTGGTGGGGCCACCGCATCCCGATCTGGCACGGGCCCGACGGGCAGCAGGTGTGCCTCGGTCCGGACGAGACCCCGCCCGAGGGCTGGGAGCAGGATCCCGACGTGCTGGACACCTGGTTCTCCTCGGCGCTGTGGCCGTTCTCCACCATGGGCTGGCCCGAGCGCACACCCGAGCTCGAGAAGTTCTATCCGACAAGTGTTCTCGTCACCGGTTACGACATCTTGTTCTTCTGGGTGGCGCGCATGATGATGTTCGGCACCTTCGTGTCCGGCGATGGCACAGTGCCCGAGGGGGAAGCCGGTCGGCCCCAGGTCCCCTTCCAGAACGTCTTCCTGCACGGGCTGATCCGCGACGAGTTCGGCCGCAAGATGAGCAAGTCCAAGGGCAACGGCATCGACCCGCTGGACTGGGTGGAGAAATTCGGTGCGGATGCGCTGCGCTTCACCCTGGCCCGCGGGGCGAGCCCCGGCGGGGACCTTTCCATCGGCGAGGATCACGCCCGGGCGTCGCGCAACTTCGCCACCAAGATTTTCAACGCGACGAAGTTCGCCTTGATGAACGGTGCGGAGCTGGCCCCACTGCCGGCACCCTCGGAGCTCACCGACGCCGACCGCTGGATCCTCGGTCGGCTGGAAGAGGTTCGCGCCGAAGCCGATTCGGCTCTGGAGGGTTACGAGTTCAGCCGGGCCTGCGAGGCGATCTACCACTTCGCCTGGGACGAGTTCTGTGACTGGTACCTGGAGCTGGCCAAGGTGCAGTTCGGGCAGGACGACCATGCCACCCACACGGCCACGGTACTGGCCACGGTGCTGGACAGTCTGCTCAAGCTGCTCCATCCGGTGATGCCGTTCGTCACCGAGACGTTGTGGAAGACGCTCACCGACGGGGAGTCCATCGTCATCGCCGAATGGCCGTCGCCATCCGGTGTCGCTGTGGACTCCGTTGCCACGCAACGCATCACCGACATGCAGAAGCTGATCACCGAGGTGCGCAGGTTCCGCAGCGACCAGGGTCTCAATGACCGGCAGCGGGTGCCGGCGAAGGTGGTCGGTATCGATGCCGTGGGTCTGGACGCCCAGTTGCCTGCGATCGCCGCGTTGGCCTGGCTCACCGAGCCCGCGGACGGGTTCACCCCGTCGGCGGCCGTCGAGGTGCGGGTGACCGGGGGCACGGTGCTCGTCGAACTCGACACCTCGAGCACCGTCGACGTCGCTGCCGAACGCAAACGGCTGGAGAAGGATCTGGCCGCCGCGCAGAAGGAACTCGCCCAGACCGCAGGCAAACTCGGCAACGAGGCCTTCCTGGCGAAGGCGCCCGACGCGGTCGTCGACAAGATCAAGGCACGCCGGCAGTTGGCGGCCGAAGAGGTCGAGCGGATCACCGCCCGCCTCGCGGGTTTGCAATGACCCAACCCGCACCGGACGAGATCGCGGCGCTGCTGCAGGTCGAGCATCTGCTCGACCAGCGGTGGCCCGAGACCAAGATCGAGCCCAGCACCACCCGCATCTCCGCACTGCTTGAGTTGCTCGGCTCACCACAGCGCAACTACCCGGCGATCCACATCGCCGGCACCAACGGCAAGACCTCGGTGGCCCGCATCGTCGATGCCCTGCTGACCGCACTGCACCGGCGCACCGGGCGCACCGTGAGCCCGCACCTGCAGTCGGCGGTCGAGCGCATCTCCATCGACGGCAAACCGATCACTCCGGCCCAGTACGTCGAGACCTACCGGGAGATCGAACCGTTCATCGAGTTGGTGGACCAGCAGTCCGAGGCGGCCGGTGGTCCGCGCATGAGCAAGTTCGAGGTGCTCACCGCGATGGCCTTCGCCGCGTTCGCCGACGCGCCGATCGATGTGGCGGTGGTGGAGACCGGGCTGGGTGGGCGCTGGGACGCCACCAACGTGATCGCCGCGCCGGTCGCGGTGATCACCCCGATCGGGCTGGACCACACCGACTATCTCGGTGACACGATCGCCGAGATCGCCGGGGAGAAGGCCGGAATCATCATCAAGGCCGAGGACGACCTGGTTCCCGTCGATACCGTGGCGATCATCGGCCGGCAGGTCCCCGAGGCGATGGAAGTGCTGATGGCGGAGGCCGTGCGCGCCGATGCCGCGGTGGCGCGCGAGGATTCGGAGTTCGCGGTGCTGGAACGCCACGTCGCCATCGGCGGTCAGCTGCTGACCCTGCAGGGCCTGGGCGGGGTGTACCCGGAGATTTTCCTGCCGCTGCACGGTGAGCACCAGGCGCACAACGCCGTGCTCGCGCTGGCCGCGGTCGAGGCGTTCTTCGGGGCCGGCGCCGACCGTCAGCTCGATGTCGACGCGGTGCGCACCGGCTTCGCCTCGGTGAGCAGTCCGGGCCGGCTGGAGCGGGTGCGCAGCGCGCCGACGGTGTTCATCGATGCCGCCCACAACCCGGCGGGCGCCGCGGCGCTGAGCCAGGCCCTGGGCGACGAGTTCGATTTCCGCTATCTGGTCGGCGTCGTGTCGGTGATGGCGGACAAGGACGTCGACGGCATCCTCGCGGCCCTGGAGCCGGCCTTCGACATGATCGTGGTGACCGACAACGGTTCACCCAGGGCGATGGACGTGGAACTACTCGCCGCCAAGGCCGAGGAACGATTCGGCCCGGAACGGGTGGTCGTGGCCGCCGCGCTACCCGATGCCATCGAGACCGCGACGGCTCTGGTCGAAGAATCGGGCAATGACGGCGAAGGATATTCGGGGAGCGGCATGGTCATCACCGGTTCGGTCGTCACGGCGGGTGCAGCGCGCACCCTGTTCGGCCGGGACCCGCAATGAGCACCGCACCGGGCGGGGATGTGCCCGATCCCGACGCGACACCGCAGGCGCCGGTTCCCGGCGACCCGTGGCGCAGCTTCCGCGGCATCATGGCCGCCGCGCTGATCCTGGAGGCCATCGTCGTGCTGCTGGCCCTGCCGGTGGTGTCGGCGGGGGAGAACGGTCTGACCGCGCTGAGCGGAACATTCCTGATCGGCATGGCGGTGGTGCTGGTGCTGATGTCCGGGGTGCAGGGCAGGCCCGGCATCATCTGGGTGAACCTCGGGATCCAGGCGGTGTTCATCGCCGGTGCGCTGATCCACGGCGCGATCGGGTTCATCGGCGTGGTCTTCGCCGGGGTGTGGGCGCTGATGATCTACCTGCGTAGCGAGGTCAAACGCCGTCAGGACCGCGGCCTGCTGCCCTTTCAGCAGGCTGCTCCGCCACCCGAGCGGGACTAGTCATTACTGCCCGGTAGGCTGTGCGCCGTGACTGAGCGGACCCTTGTTTTGATCAAGCCTGACGGCGTACAGCGGCACCTGATCGGTGAGATCATCGGCCGGATCGAGCGCAAGGGGTTGACGTTTGCCGCTCTCGAACTCAAGGTCGTCTCCGACGACCTCGCCCGGCAGCATTACGCCGAGCACGACGGCAAGCCGTTCTTCGGTTCGCTGCTCGAATTCATCACCTCCGGTCCGGTGGTGGCCGCGGTCGTCGAGGGCCCGCGTGCCATCGCGGCCTTCCGTCAGATCGCCGGCGGGACCGATCCGGTGGAGAAGGCGACCCCCGGCACCATCCGCGGTGACCTGGCACTTGTCACCCAGGACAATCTGGTTCACGGCTCCGATTCGCCCGAGTCGGCCGCCCGTGAAATCGCCCTCTGGTTCCCGGAACTGACCGGCCCTTAACCCCACGTTCTCACCGCTTCGTCAGATTCTGGCGAGCGGTGTGGGATACTTACCCCGGGAGACCGGCGCCACAACAGGGTCGGTCACCCGGATGAAGACTTCGACGAGCGCGACCATCGCGTTAGCGGTGCGGCGCCAGAGCGTCCAGCCATCATTCAGCCAGGCGCCGAGTTTGTTCATTGCGAACCGCTCGGGGCGAGACCATAACAAGTTCGGGAGAAGCTCCCCGGACCCATAGCGGAAGCCCTCGCGTGGCCGCGTCATTACGACGCGCCCGGGGGCTTGAGGAGAATTTGTGGCCGAAGATGCCCCTACCCAAGACCTGTCCGAGAACACGCAGAGCAGCGAAGAGCTGCCCGCGAAGCTGAGAGTCCACTCTCTGGCCCGCGTGCTGGGAACCACCAGTAAGCGCATCGTCGATGCACTCGCCGAGTTGGACGGTCGCGCGCGCAGCCCACACTCGACGGTCGAGCGGGCCCAGGCCGAACAGGTCCGCGAGGTCCTCAACGCCGAAGCCGCCGCATCCGCGGTCGAGGTCCCGGCCACCGACACCCCGGCGGACATCGCAGCCCCGGAGACGCCGGTGGCCGAGACGCCCGCCGCGGAGGCGCCGGCCGCCGAGCCGGAGCCCGCGCAGCCGGTCGTCGAGGAGCCTGAGTCCCGGCTGCTGCTGGAGGCCCCGCCGGTCGCCGAGGCGGCTGACGAGGATGCCGAGAAGTCCGCTGAACCCGCGCCGTACCTGCCGCTGTTCGTGGCGCCGCAGCCGGTCACGGCGTTCAAGCCGCGTCCGGTACCCGTACCCGACGACGTCGATGACGCCGACGACGACACCGACGAAGCCGACAGCGCTGACGGTGACGATGCCGGCGACGATGACCAGTCCGAACGGCCCGCCGCCCGGCGGCGTCGCCGTGGCCGCCGTGGCCGTGGCCGTGGACGCGGTGAGCAGAGCGCCGAGGACGGCGAAGACGCCGATGACGACGCCGCGACCGATGGCGCCGAGCAGGCCGGTTCCGAGGATTCCGATGGCGAGGATTCCGAGGGCGAGGACAACGATTCCGATGATGACGGCGGTGAGGACGGCACGGGCTCGGAGGCGGGCAGCCGTCGCCGTCGACGTCGCCGCCGCCGCAAGTCGGGTGCGGGCGACTCCGACGAGGCCGTGGCACCCGACGATCCGCCCAACACCGTCGTGCACGAGCGTGCCCCCAGGGAGAAGGCGGCCAAGGCCGGCCGCGACCCCGACGAGATCCAGGGCATCTCCGGGTCCACCCGGCTGGAAGCCAAGCGTCAGCGCCGCCGCGATGGCCGCGACGCCGGGCGCCGGCGTCCGCCGATCCTGAGCGAGGCCGAGTTCCTGGCCCGCCGCGAAGCCGTCGAACGCACCATGATCGTGCGGGACAAGATCCGCACCGAACCGCCGCACGAGGGCGCCCGCTACACCCAGATCGCGGTCCTCGAGGACGGCGTCGTGGTCGAACACTTCGTCACCTCGGCCGCCTCGGCCTCGCTGGTCGGCAACATCTATCTCGGCATCGTGCAGAACGTGCTGCCCTCGATGGAGGCGGCGTTCGTCGACATCGGCCGTGGCCGCAACGGCGTGCTCTACGCCGGTGAGGTCAACTGGGAGGCCGCCGGTCTCGGTGGTGCCCAGCGCAAGATCGAACAGGCCCTCAAGCCCGGCGACTACGTCGTCGTCCAGGTCAGCAAGGACCCGGTCGGCCACAAGGGTGCCCGGCTCACCACGCAGGTCTCGCTGGCCGGCCGCTACCTGGTGTACGTGCCGGGTGCGTCCTCGACGGGGATCAGCCGCAAGCTGCCCGACACCGAACGCCAGCGCCTCAAGGAGATCCTGCGCGAGGTCGTCCCGGCCGGAGCCGGCGTGATCATCCGCACCGCGTCCGAGGGCGTCAAGGAAGACGACATCCGCTCGGACGTGAACCGGTTGCAGGAGCGCTGGACAGAGATCGAGGCCAACGCCGCCGAGGTCACCAAGAAGAAGGCCGGCGCCGCGATAGCGCTCTACGAAGAGCCCGATGTGCTGGTCAAGGTCATCCGCGACCTGTTCAACGAGGACTTCTCCGGTCTGATCGTGTCCGGCGACGATGCCTGGAAAACTATCAGTGACTACGTGAATGCCGTTGCGCCGGAACTGGTTCCGCGGATGACCAAGTACGAGCCGAGCGCGCCCGACGGCCCGGATGTTTTCGCGGTGCACCGCATCGACGAACAGCTGGCCAAGGCGATGGACCGCAAGGTGTGGCTGCCCTCGGGCGGCACCCTGGTCATCGACCGCACCGAGGCGATGACCGTCGTGGACGTCAACACCGGCAAGTTCACCGGCTCGGGCGGCAACCTCGAGCAGACGGTGACCAAGAACAACCTGGAAGCCGCCGAGGAGACCGTGCGCCAGCTGAGGCTGCGCGATATCGGCGGGATCATCGTGATCGACTTCATCGACATGGTGCTGGAGTCCAACCGGGACCTGGTGCTGCGCCGGCTGACCGAAGCGCTGGCCCGCGACCGCACCCGCCACCAGGTGTCGGAGGTGACCTCGCTCGGGTTGGTGCAGCTGACCCGCAAGAAGCTCGGCACCGGCCTGATCGAGGCGTTCTCCACGACCTGCACGCATTGCGCGGGCCGCGGCATCCATCTGCACGCCGATCCGGTGGACTCGTCGGCGCCGTCCGGAAATGGCGGTGGGCGCAAGTCCGAACCGGGCTCCGGCAACAGCCGGCGCAGCAAGCGTGGCAAGAAGGCGGCCAAGCCCGAAGAGGTCGCCGACGACATCCAGATGGCGAAGGTGCCCGCCCACGCGGCCGGAGAGCATCCGATGTTCAAGGCGATGGCGGCCGGCCATCACGGGCCGGATGACGAGGTGCCCGCCGACGCCGAAGACGACGCCATCGAATCCGACGAGCCGACCGTTGACGGTGCAGAGACCGACGACACCGAGGAAGCGACCGCCGATTTCGAGGAGTCCGGCACCGCCGAGGACTCGGACGACTCCGATGACGAGTCCGACGAGGACGATCTCGACCTCGACGATGACGACGACGAAGAGGACGACGACGAGATCGAGGTCCTCGACGACGACGATGACTCGGACGAGGACGATTCGGACGAGGACGACGACTCCGATGACGAGGACGACTCAGACGACGATGACGACGATTCCGACGAGGACGATTCCGATGAGGATGACGACTCCGAGGACGCCGAATCGGCCGCCTACGAGCCTGCGGTGGCTGCCCCTAGGGGCCGGGTCCGCAGGCGGGCGGCGGCCCGACCGGCAGGTCCACCGGCCGGATAGACGGTATCGAACAGGCGGTTTGACCCTCTACCCGCTGGTCACGTACCCTTGACCAGTTGTCGCGGGGCTTGCAGCCGCAACTGCTGGCTCGGCCCGCACCCAAGACCCGCACGCGCATGTTCGAAATTTGCGCGCGCCCAGACGAACGAAGCAGAGGTAGATCCACGATGGCAGCCGATAACGCCACGTACGCAGTCGTCAAGACTGGCGGCAAGCAGTACAAGGTCGCCGTCGGGGACATTGTCAAGGTAGAGAAGATCGAGTCCGAGCCCGGCTCGTCGGTCTCTCTGCCGGTTGCTCTCGTCGTCAACGGCGCCGATGTCACCACCTCGGCCGACGACCTGGCCAAGGTCGCCGTCACCGGCGAGATCCTGGAGCACACCAAGGGCCCCAAGATCCGTATCCACAAGTTCAAGAACAAGACCGGCTATCACAAGCGCCAGGGCCACCGTCAGCAGCTGACGGTGCTCAAGGTCACCGGAATCAAGTAAGAACGGGAGCGAACAGACATGGCACATAAGAAGGGCGCTTCCAGCTCTCGCAACGGTCGCGACTCAGCCGCCCAGCGGCTCGGCGTCAAGCGTTTCGGCGGCCAGGTGGTCAAGGCCGGCGAGATCCTGGTCCGTCAGCGCGGCACCCACTTCCACCCGGGCGTGAACGTCGGCCGCGGTGGCGACGACACCCTGTTTGCCACGGCGCCCGGCGTCGTGGAATTCGGCGCCAAGCGCGGCCGCCGGACGGTCAACATCGTCCGTCTCGTGCGCTCGGAAGCCTGATAAACCGAGGACTTTCTGCGAACGTGAAGCTGCTGCGGGTTCTCTGAAGAAACTCGCAGCAGCTTTCGTTTTTCGGAAGGACTTATCTCATGCCCCGTTTCGTCGATCGCGTGGTCATCCATGCGCAGGCCGGCAACGGCGGCAACGGCTGTGCCTCGGTGCACCGCGAGAAGTTCAAACCCCTCGGTGGACCCGACGGCGGCAACGGTGGCCGCGGTGGCTCCATCGTGTTGGTGGTGGACCCGCAGGTGCACACCCTGCTGGACTTCCATTTCCATCCGCACATAGTCGCCTCGTCCGGTAAGCCGGGCGCCGGCAGTAACCGTGACGGCGCCATCGGCGGCGATCTCGAGGTCAGGGTTCCCGACGGCACCGTGGTGCTCGGCGAAGACGGCCGGATGATCGCCGACCTCGTCGGTGCGGGCACCCGCTTCGAAGCCGTGGTCGGTGGCCGCGGCGGTCTGGGCAACGCGGCACTGGCCTCACGTGCCCGCAAGGCCCCCGGGTTCGCCCTGCTCGGCGAGAAGGGCCAGGCCCGCGATCTCACCCTGGAACTCAAGACCGTCGCCGATGTCGGCCTGGTCGGGTTCCCGTCGGCGGGCAAGTCCTCGCTGGTCTCCACCATCTCGGCGGCCAAACCCAAGATCGCGGATTACCCGTTCACCACCCTGGTGCCCAATCTGGGCGTGGTGTCCGCCGGTGACCACACCTTCACCGTCGCCGATGTGCCCGGCCTGATTCCCGGCGCCTCCGCCGGCCGCGGTCTCGGCCTGGATTTTCTGCGTCACCTGGAACGGTGTGCGGTGCTGGTCCACGTCGTCGACTGCGCCACCATGGAACCCGGCCGTGACCCGATCTCCGATATCGAGGCCCTGGAAGCCGAGTTGGCCGCCTATCAGCCGACCCTGCAGGGTGACTCGACGCTCGGGGATCTCGCCGACCGTCCGCGCGCGGTGGTGCTGAACAAGATCGACGTTCCCGACGCTCGCGAGCTCGCCGGTTTCGTCCACGAGGAGGTCGCCGAGAAGTTCGGCTGGCCCGTCCTGGAGATCTCGGCGGTGAGTCGGGATGGTTTGCGGCCGTTGATCTTCGCTTTGTGGGACATGGTGGCCGCCTACCGTGCCGCGCAGCCCGAGGTGGCTCCGCGCCGCCCCGTGATCCGCCCGATCGCGATCGACGAGACCGGTTTCACCGTGACCCCGGACGGCCAGGGCGGTTTCGTGGTGCGTGGCGCCCGGCCCGAGCGCTGGATCAACCAGACCCAATTCGACAACGACGAGGCCGTCGGCTACCTCGGGGATCGCCTCGCCCGCCTCGGCGTCGAGGACGCGCTGCTCAAGCAGGGCGCCAAGCCCGGGTGCGCGGTCACCATCGGCGACGTCACCTTCGACTGGGAGCCGCAGACCCTGGCCGGAATCGACACCCAGATGTCCGGTCGCGGAACCGATCTGCGTCTGGAGCAGACCGACCGCATCGGTGCGCCCGAACGTAAGGCTGCCCGCCGGGAGCGTCGTCTCCCCGACGTGGACGAGTCGTGAGCCTGCACCGGGAGGCCGTCCGGACAGCACGCAGTGTCGTCGTCAAGATCGGCACCACGGCACTGACCACCCCGTCCGGGGTGTTCGACGCCGGGCGACTGGCCGGGCTGGTCGAGGCCATCGAAGGCCGGATGAAGGCCGGCTCCGATGTCATCATCGTGTCCTCGGGCGCGATCGCGGCGGGCATCGAACCGCTCGGATTGAGCAGGCGCCCCAGCGATCTGGCGACCAAGCAGGCCGCCGCCAGCGTCGGGCAGGTGGCTCTGGTCAATGCCTGGAGCGCGGCGTTCGCGCGCTACGAGCGCACCGTCGGGCAGGTATTGCTGACCGCGCACGATATCGCGATGCGGGTGCAGCACAACAACGCTCAGCGCACACTGGATCGGCTGCGGGCACTGCACGCGGTGGCGATCGTCAACGAGAACGACACGGTGGCCACCAACGAGATCCGCTTCGGTGACAACGACCGGCTCTCGGCACTGGTGGCACACCTCGTCGGCGCGGACGCGCTGGTGCTGCTCTCCGATATCGACGGTCTCTACGACGGTGACCCGCGCAAGGCCACGGCCGA
Organism: Mycobacterium sp. P4_H6; assembly: GCF_056400845.1. Lineage (NCBI taxonomy): Bacteria > Bacillati > Actinomycetota > Actinomycetes > Mycobacteriales > Mycobacteriaceae > Mycobacterium > Mycobacterium sp. P4_H6. The sequence continues at coordinate 81,807 of NZ_JBFUKN010000003.1, forward strand.
CAAGCCCGCCCGGTTCATCCCCGAGGTGGCCGCCGACGGTGACCTCGACGGTGTGATCGCCGGGCGGGGGAGCAGTCTGGGCACCGGAGGGATGGCCTCGAAGCTGTCCTCGGCCCTGCTCGCCGCGGACGCCGGGGTGCCGGTCCTGTTGGCCGCAGCGGCCGATGCCGCGGCCGCTCTGGACGACGCGTCGGTGGGCACGGTCTTCGCTCCGCGCCCCGAACGCATGTCGGCGCGGCGGTTCTGGGTGCGCTACGCGGCCGAGGCCAGCGGCGCGCTCACACTGGACGAAGGTGCGGTGCACGCGGTCGTGCGGGGCAGGCGATCGCTGTTGCCCGCCGGCATCACCGCGGTATCCGGCAAATTCCACGGCGATGACGTCGTCGAACTGCGCGGGCCGGATGGGGAGACGGTCGCCCGCGGTGTGGTGGCCTATGACGCGGCCGAATTGGCCGACATGATCGGCCGCTCCACCCGCGAACTGCCACCGGAATTGCGGCGTCCCGCCGTGCACGCCGACGACCTCGTCGCGACCTGACCCGAAACCGCCGAATCCGGCATTTCACAGGTACCTGTGAATTCCAGCTAATTCTGGTTGGCAAATTTGCCGCAGACAAATGGGGCGTTGCCTGCAACTTTGCGTTCGCCCCGCGTTGTCGCTGATCATGATCACAATGCCCCTGCATGACGATGCCATGAGCTAATGCCGCCATGGTGCCGAATATCGCGGTATGCTCCCTCCCAATAAAGTGTCAGCAAAGGGGAAGTAGGGGCATGACACGTCGATCGGTACTCGCGGTAGGGGCGCATCCCGACGATATCGAACTTGGCTGCGGGGGCGCCTTGGCTAAGCATGTCGCGGCCGGTGACAAAGTCGCGATGCTGGTGGTGACCCGCGGTGAGGAAGGCCCCGGCCGGTCGGCCCAACGTGTTTCCGAGCAGCTGGCAGCCGTCGAAGTACTCGGCGTGGACACCTTGCTGTGGGGCGAAGGGTTCCTGGACTGCCGGGTGTCACTGCAGGAATTCGAACTCGTGCACCTCATCGAGGACGCCATCGAGCAGGTTTCGGCCACCGTCATCTACACCCATATGGCCAATGACAGCCACCAGGATCACCGGGTCGTCTCGCGGTGCACCATGGGTGCGGCGCGCTGGGTGTCGACCATCATGGCCTACGGCGGACCGTCGGCGGTCAGCTTCAACCCCACCTCGTTCATCGACATCTCCGATTCCCTCGACAAGAAGGTCGAGGCCCTGATGTGCCATGTCTCGCAGGCCGAGGCCAGCGAGAAGGTCAGCGCGTCGTGGGTGCGCAGCGCGGCCGAGCATTACGGATTTCTGTGCAGGCGCCCGTTCGCCGAGGGTTTCGAACCGATCCGCCAGGTCGTCGATTTCTGAGGCTGTGCCGAACATCGATCCTGTCGCTGTGCCAACGTTTCTCGTAGTGGGCGCCGGCACCACCGGTATCGGCGCCGCGGTCCGCCTCACCGAACTCGGTATCGACCACCTCGTGGTGGACGCCGGGGATCGGCTCGGCGGGATGTCCGCCTCGGTCACCGACGACGCCGGCTTCACCTGGGATCTGGGTGGCCATGTGCTGCACAGTCACTTCGCCGACTTCGACCGTGCCGTCGAGGCCAGCGGCGTCCGGCTCAACCACGTCACCCGCAACGGCTGGGTGTGGCTGTACGGCGACGGGCCACAAAGCCTGGTGCCCACGCCGATTCAGCAGCAGCTCACCGAGTTGCCCACGGATCTGGACCCGGACGCCCCGGTCGACCATCTTGCCGACTACTACCGCAACAACTTCGGCAGCCGGCTCTATGACGAGTTCTTCGAGCCGTACAACCGCAAGATGTGGACCCTGCCGCTGGAGGACGTCGACCACGAATGGACCTCGCTGCGCAGCGGAAGCGCCGCGCGCAATGTCCCGGTGCTCGGGTTGGCCGGCGGGCCGCCGCCACCGGCGTCGACGTTTCCGTATCCGGTCGGGGGAACCGGAGCGCTGTGGCAGGCGGTGCACGACCGGTTGATGACACCGGCTTCGGTCCGGCTGCGGACCCGGGTGCTCGATGTGGACCCCGTCGCCCGGGAGGCGCACCTGGACGACGGCAGCACGGTGGCGTTCCGGTTCTGTATCAGCACCGCCCCGGTCACCGCCGCGTTGGGCTGGATCGGCTGGTCCGAGCCGGCGCAGACCCTGCGCGCCAGCAGAGTTCACGCAGTCGGCCTGGGATATGACGGTCCGCCACCGGCGACGCTGGCGGACAAGACCTGGCTGTACTGCCCGGCGGAATCGGTGCCCTGGTACCGCGCGACGATGCTGAGCAATTACGACCCGGCCAACGCCGGACCCGGCCGGTGGAACATCCTGTGCGAGGTACCGGTTTTCGCCGACGACCCGATATCGGCGCAGGACGCGGTCGAGGGTGTGCAACGCTCGCTGCAGCTGCTCGGCGCCGACCCGGCACGGGTGGTCGGCCGCTTCGCCGACACCCTGGACTTCGGCTACCCGGTGCCCACGCTGGGGCGGGATCGACTCCTGCGCGAAGCCGACGAGCGGTTACGCGCGCACGGCATCTACAGCCGGGGCCGCTTCGGGGGCTGGCGTTACGAGTCGTCGAACCAGGACTACGGCTACGTCCAGGGCCGCCAGGCCGTCGACAATGCGCTGTCGGGCACGCCCGAGGACGTCTACTGGCACCCTGAGCGGTTCTGAGCACGTCCGCATCGGCTAACCCTCCAGATACAAAGCGCCCCTGATGATTTCGGTGAGCGTGCCCGCCAGTTCGGCGTCATAGGAACTGGGCTGTGACGGCAGGTTCTGCTGACAGACCCGCTCCACCATCCACACCAGGCTGCTGGCCGTGGTGGCCGCGGGCAGCGCGGCGCGGATGGATCCGTCGGCTTGGCCGGCCTCGATGACACCGGCGAACTGCGCGCCGATCCCGGTGAGCAGTTCGCGGTAGGTCTCACCGACCTGCGCGTCGTAGCCGGCCATCTCGTTGAGTGCGATGAGCACCGGTTGGTGGCGCCGGTAGCTGGCGATGATGCGGGCCATGGCCGAGCGGATGTCGGTGGGGTCGCGGCGTCCGGCCACCGTCCACCACTGGGCGGCGTCCTCGGTCAGGTCGCCGAACACCTGGCGCGCCAACCGGCGCAGCAGATCGCCCTTGTCCTCGAAGTAGATGTAGAAGCTGGCCCGGGATATCCCGGCCTCGGTGGCGAGGCGGTCGACGCTGAGCTCGGTGAAACTGGTGCCATCGGCCATCAGCCGGTCGGTCGCGTCCAGCAGCCGGCGTTCGATCTGTGCGCGGCGCTCCTGGCGGTTGGCCTGCGACTTGCGCGTTGCCCGCGTCACCGATGCCATGTGCCCAGCGTATCGGCCACGGCATCATCTTGACTAGACACGCTGTCTAGACTTATTGTCGCAAACATGACTGTGTCACCGATCACAACCGCTCGGCGCTCATATGACCCCATCGACATCTCGTCGAAGGTGTTCTGGGCGACCACGGCTGCTGAGCGAGAGAAGTCCTTTGCTCAACTGCGGGCGCAACGACCGGTGAGCTGGCACCGGCCGGTCGAGGAGACGCTCCTGCCCGACCCCGAGGATCCCGGCTATTGGGCCGTCACGCGCCATGCCGACATCCAGGCCGTGAGTCGCGACAGCGAGACGTTCCTGTCCGGGAAGGGCGTGCTGTTCGACACCGTGCCCGAAGAGCTGCTGGAGGCCTCGCAGTCGTTCCTGGCCATGGATGCGCCGCGGCACACGCTGATCCGCAAGGTGGTGCATTCGGCGTTCACACCGCGGCAGGTGGCCCGGATCGAAACCTCGATCAAGGCCAATGCCCGCGCGATCGTCGAGGAGCTCAAGGCCGCAGGCAGCGGGGTCGATTTCGTCGACCAGTGCGCCAAGGAACTTCCGATCCGCACGCTCTCGGACATGGTGGGCATCCCGGAATCAGAGCGCCAGCAGGTCGCCCACGCTGCCGATGCGTTGGTGTCCTGGGCCGATCCGATCTACCTGGACGGCCGCAATGCACTGGAAGTACTGATGACCAACCAGTTCTACCTGCATCAGGTCGCTCAGGCGCTGGCCGCCGATCGCCGGGAGACCCCGGGCAACGATCTGATCAGTGCGCTGGTACACGCCGAGGTCGACGGGGACCGGCTCACCGACGCCGAGGTGTCGGCGTTCTTCGTGTTGCTGGCGGTCGCCGGTAACGACACCACCCGACAGGCCAGCAGCCACGCGCTGAAGGCGCTCACCGACTTCGGTGACCAACGGGCTTGGCTGATGGAGGATTTCGATGACCGCATCGGCGGCGCAGTCGAGGAGTTCGTGCGGTGGGCCAGCCCGGTGATGACGTTCCGGCGCACCGCCGCCGTCGACGTCGAACTCGGCGGCCAGCAGATCGCGGCCGGTGACAAGGTCGTCATGTTCTACGCATCGGGCAACTGGGACACCGAGGTCTTCGACCGCCCCGAACGGTTCGACCTCAACCGGAAACCCAACGCCCATCTGAGTTTTGGCGGCGGCGGACGGCACTTCTGCCTGGGCGCGCATGTGGCCCGGACGCAGCTTCGGGCGTTGTTCGGTGAGCTGCTGAACCAGTTGCCGGATATCGCCGCCGGTGAACCCGCCTACCTGCAGGGCAATTTCGTGCACGCCATCCGGGCCATGCCCTGCACTTTTTAGCCTGTCGGCGTGGATGCGAGCTCGCCGGCGAGCAGCGTCAGCAGCTCCGAGCAGCCCGCCTCCAGCTTCACCGTGGCCAGCGCGTCACCGCGGGTGGGTCCGCGGTTGATGATGGCGATCGGCATACCCGCGGCGGCCGCATGCCGGACGAACCGGTAGCCGGAGAACACCGTCAGCGACGAGCCCGCGACCAGCAGGGCATCGGCGGCGTCGACCAGTGAAAAAGCTTGCTGCACACGCTCCTTGGGCACGCTCTCGCCGAAGTAGACGATATCGGGTTTGAGCATGCCGCCGCAGCGCGGGCAGTCGAGATACCGGAAGCTGGAGGTGTCGTCCACCACGGCGTCCGCGTCGGGGGCGACTGCGATACCGCCCACCTGTTCGGCACGTTCGGCGAACCCCGGGTTGAGCGCCTCCAGTTCGTCGGCCAGTGCCTCGCGGGACATGGTGCGCCCGCAGTTCAGGCACACGACCTGGGCGTAGGTGCCGTGCAGGTTGACCACGTGCGTGCTGCCGGCCTTCGTGTGCAGCAGGTCGACATTCTGGGTGATCAGCCCCGTCACCACCCCGGCGGACTCCATGCGTGCCAGCGCGCGGTGGCCGGCATTGGGAACGGTATCGTCCATGTGGCGCCAGCCGAGATGATTACGCGCCCAGTAGCGCTGCCGGAACACCGGGTCGGAGCGGAACTGTCCGATCGTCATGGGATTGCTGGGCGGGGAATCGGGCCCACGGTAGTCGGGGATTCCCGAATCGGTGGACATCCCCGCACCGGTGAGGACCGCCACCCGGCATCCGGTCAGAGCCGCGACCAATTCGGGAGCATCCACCTCATCGAGGATAGGCGCGTCCAGCCCATCGACGCATGGCATGGTGGCCCCATGGCGTGGTTCTCACCCGATCAGCTGGCCGATCGCTGCCGGCGCGCCGCGGCGGCGGCTCTGGCGGCCGGTCGTGCGCTCGGACTGCAGGCCGAGTCCGCGACCGTCCTGCACGACGTGTTCTCGGTCGTGGTGCGACTGGATCCGACTCCCGTGGTGGCGCGGGTGCCGGTGGTGCTGCCGCAGGGTTACACGCCGGACCTGCAGCACGCCCGTCAGCAGCGTGAACTCGACGTGGTCGCCTGGCTCGACGCCCAGGGTGTGCCGGTCGTACCACCCAGCCCGCTGGTGCCGCGGACCCCGGTGCGCCACGACGGATTCCCGATGACGTTCTGGGAGTTGGCCGACGTGGCACCCGATCACGAGCCCTACTTCGGTGTGGCCATCACCAAGAGCGCCGAACTGCACGCCGGGCTCTCCGGGTACCGCGCGCCGCTACCGTTCCTCGCGCCGTTCAACGAGGCGGCGCCGGGCATGTTCGCCGCACTCGAGGAGTCCGAGCTGTTGAGCTCCGCCGACATCGACCGGGCTCGTGCCGAATACGCCGCGTTGCGCACGGAGCTCTGCGACCCGGCCGCGTTCGCCGCGCGGCATCCCGGTGTCACGGTGCAGGCCGTGCAGGGAGATGGCCCGTCACACAACGTCATCCGCACCACCAACGGCATCAAGTTCTCCGATTTCGAGGACGTGTCACTCGGTCCCGTCGAATGGGATCTGGCGATGCTGGGCCCCGAAGCGGTCGCCGAGTACGACGCCGCCGCGGTCCGGCTCGGGCTGCGGCCCACCGATCCGCAGGTGCAACGCCTCATGGACACGGCCCGCGCCATGCAGTTCATCAGCTGTGCGACGTTGGTGCCCCAGCTGCCCGTGCTGGCAGATGGGCTGGCCTCGGTGATTGCGAGCTGGCGGGCATCGGCGCCCCTGACCTGACCTGAGTTGTTGCGCGCAATGCCAGAATGGCCGGGTGGACTTCTACTCCGCCTACCGACACGGCTTCGTCCGCGTGGCCGCCTGTACACACCACACCGCCCTGGCCGATCCGGCTGCCAACGCCGAATCGGTGCTGCGGCTGGCCCGGGAATGCCATGACGAGTCCGTCGGGCTGGCGGTGTTCCCGGAACTGACGCTGAGCGGCTACTCGATCGAGGACATCCTGCTGCAGGACACCCTGCTCGACGCCGTCGAAGACGCGCTGGCCACCGTGGTCGCCGCATCCGCGGATCTGCTGCCGGTGCTGGTCATCGGCGCACCGTTGCGGCACCGCAACCGGGTCTACAACACCGCCGTGGTGATTCACCGCGGTGCGGTGCTCGGAGTGGTGCCCAAGTCCTACCTGCCGAACTACCGCGAGTTCTACGAGCGTCGGCACTTCGCGCCCGGTGACGGGGTGACCGGAACGATCCGGCTCCACGGGGACGCCGGGGCGAGCGGAGCGACGGGGGCCAGTGATGTGCCGTTCGGGTCCGATCTGCTGTTCGCCGCCGCCGACCTCCCGGACTTCGTGCTGCACGTCGAGGTCTGCGAGGACATGTGGGTGCCCGTGCCGCCGAGCGCGCAGGCGGCTCTGGCCGGTGCGACGGTGCTGACCAACCTGTCCGGCAGTCCGATCACCATCGGCCGGGCCGATGACCGCAAGCTGCTGGCCCGCTCGGCGTCCTCGCGGTGCCTGGCCGCCTACGTCTATGCCGCTGCCGGTGAGGGTGAGTCGACCACTGACCTGTCCTGGGACGGGCAGACGATGATCTACGAAAACGGGGTGCTGCTCGCCGAGTCCGAACGCTTCCCCAAGGGGGAGCGGCGCAGCGTCGCCGATGTCGACGTCTCGATGCTGCGCGGCGAGCGGTTGCGGATGGGCAGTTTCGACGACAACGCCCGTGCGCACCGCGGCACCGTGGACGCGTTCCGCACGGTCGAGTTCACCCTCGACCCGCCCGACGGTGATATCGGGCTGCGCCGTCAGGTGGAGCGGTTCCCGTTCGTACCGTCGGATCCCACTCGGCTGCAACAGGATTGCTACGAGGCCTACAGCATCCAGGTCGCCGGCCTGGAGCAGCGGCTACGCGCACTGAACTTCCCCAAGATCGTGATCGGCGTCTCCGGCGGACTGGACTCCACCCACGCCCTGATCGTCGCCGCTCGCGCGATGGACCGGGAAGGCCGGCCGCGCAGCGACATTCTCGCGTTCACCATGCCGGGGTTCGCGACCGGTGATCGCACCAAAGGCAACGCCATCGCGCTCAGCCGGGCACTGGGGGTGACGTTCGCCGAGATCGACATCCGGGAGACCGCACAGCTCATGCTCATCGAGATGGACCACCCGTTCGGCCGTGGCGAGAAGGTCTACGACGTCACCTTCGAGAACGTGCAGGCCGGGCTGCGCACCGACTACCTGTTCCGGCTGGCCAACCAGCGTGGCGGCATCGTGCTGGGCACCGGCGATCTCTCCGAGCTGGCGCTGGGCTGGTCCACCTACGGCGTCGGTGACCAGATGTCGCATTACAACGTCAACGGCGGTGTGCCGAAGACGTTGATCCAGCACCTGATTCGGTGGGTCATCTCATCGGGTCAGTTCGACGATGCGGTCGACGAGGTGCTCCAGTCGGTGCTCGACACCGAAATCACCCCGGAGCTCGTGCCCACCGGCGAGGACGAAGAGATCCAGAGCAGCGAGGCCAAGGTGGGGCCCTATGTGCTGCAAGATTTCTCGTTGTTCCAGGTGCTGCGCTTCGGATTCAGTCCGTCGAAGGTGGCGTTCCTGGCCTGGCACGCGTGGCACGACGCCGAACGTGGGCACTGGCCGCTGGGCTACCCGCTGGACAAACGGCCCGCCTACTCCCTCAAGGAGATCCGGCGCTGGTTGCAGGTCTTCGCGCAGCGCTACTACTCGTTCTCCCAGTTCAAACGATCGGCGCTGCCCAACGGTCCCAAGGTCTCGGCCGGTGGTGCGCTGTCGCCGCGCGGCGACTGGCGGGCACCCTCGGACATGTCCGCCCGCATCTGGCTCGACGAGATCGAGCGCAACATTCCGGAGAGTTAGTCCTACAACCGGCCGTCGACACGAAGGTCGGGGTGCACCCAGTCGGGGGAGCGGCGCTCCTTGAAGGCCACGAAACCCTGGCGCGCCTCGGGTCCGCTGTAGCTGGCCTTCATGCCGATGCGGTCGAACAGACCCAGGTAGTTGTCCAGGCTGGACTTGATCACCGAACGGGCCGCCGGGGCGGTCCGGCAGACCTGTGCCAGCACCTCTTTGGCCTCGGCGAGCAGATCGTCATGGGCCACCACCCTGGTCACCAGACCCCACTCGAGGGCCTCGGCGGCGGTCAGGACGCGGCCGGTGAACATCAGGTCGCGGGTGCGCACCGGGCCGATGAGCCGGGCCAGCATCTGGCTGTAGTAGGTGTCGGCGATCCCGCGGAACAGTTCGGGTACCCGGAAGGTCGCGCGGTCGCTGACCACCGCCATATCGCTGCACAGCGCGATCTGCATGCCGCCGCCCTGGGCCAGGCCGTTGACCGCCGACACCACCGGCTTGACCGATTGGCGCAGCGACTCGAACGGCGTCACATCCATCGACAGCGCCGAGCCCCACGTCATCCAGTCATCGGAACCGTCACCGCCGCCCAGATCGCCGCCGGGGGCGAAGACGTCGCCGGTTCCGGTGATCAACAGGCCGGCCAGGTCGGGATCGGTCTCGACATGACTGATCGCGTACCGGATGCCGAAGTACATCGCAGGCGTCATCGCGTTGCGCGCCTCAGGCCGGTCCAGGCGCACCACCCCGAACGGGCCCTGCCGCTCGAATTTCAGGAACGGGGTACCGAGCCAGTCGCCCTCGGGCGGTCGCGGTGTCATGGCAGCCGACTATAACGGCAACTGTTGGTGGTTCAGTTCAGTGCATCCTCGATCGCCTCGTCATCGGGCGCGCAATCACCGGCCCCCGGGACCAGCGTCGCGAGCGCGCCCGCGGCGCACGCGCGGCGCAACGCGTGCGCGGGGTCGGCGGCCCAGCCCGCGGCCAGCACACCGGCGAAGACATCCCCGGCGCCGGTGGTGTCCACTGCCTCGACGGCCGGGGCGGCGACCCGGGCCTCCCCGTCGGCGCTGCGGTGCACGGCTCCTCGTGCGCCGAGCGTGGTGACCAGGTGGGGCACCGGCCAGTCCCAGCGCTGCGCCTCGTCCTCGTTGACGATCACGACGTCGGTGACCTCGGCCAGCTGCGCCAGCGCGGCCGGGTCGGCGCCCACCRGGGAGGCGTTGAGCAGCACCGCCGCGCCGGYGCCCCGGGCGACCCGGGCCGCGGCGAGCGCGGTGCCGATGGGAATCTCCAACTGCATGAGCAGCACCTCGCAGCCGGCGACCAGATCGCGCAGACGCGGCGAGCTCAGACTGAGATGTCCGTTGGCACCCGGCGCCACCACAATCACGTTCTCGGCGTGCGCATCCACCACGATGCTCGCTGTCCCGCTGGGCACCGGCAGCGCGATGACACCGCCGACGTCGACCCTGTTGGCTTCGAGATGGGCACGCAGCGCCGCACCGGTGTCGTCCTCGCCGACCGCGGCCACCAGCACCACATCGGCGCCGGCGCGGGACGCGGCGACGGCCTGGTTGCCGCCCTTGCCGCCGGGGGACCGGGCCATCGAGGAGGCCAGCACCGTCGCGCCGGGCGCAGGCAGTGCCTGCACGGCGAAAACGAAGTCCATGTTCACGCTGCCCACCACACACACCCGCGCCACGCGCTCACCGTAGTCACCATCGGCGTCCCATGGGCGAGATCGAACTGAGGGTCGTCCAGGCCCGTGATCGAAGAAGAAATCGCAACCCTGTGTTCGATCTCGCCCCTGGGGTGACCTCGCGGGACCCCACCGGGCTGGACCCGGGGATGCCCGATACCCTGGCTTAATGAGTGTGCAGACACCTGTCACGACCGACCTGCGGCAGCAGGTCCACGATGCTGCGGCGGCCGCCCGGATCGCGGCTCGCGCGCTGGTCACCCTGAGCACCGTCGCCAAGAATCGCGCGCTGCATGCCGCCGCCGACGCCGTGCTGTCCCACGCGCACGACATCCTGGCCGCCAACGCCGAGGACCTGGATGCCGCGCGTGCCGCGGGCACCGCCGAATCGATGCTGGATCGCCTCGCCCTGAACCCGCAACGCATCGACGGGATCGCCGCCGGGCTGCGCCAGGTGGCCGGCCTGCCCGATCCGGTGGGTGAGGTGCTGCGCGGCAGCACCTTGCCCAACGGCCTGCAGCTACGCCAGCAGCGGGTGCCCCTCGGCGTGGTCGGCATCGTCTACGAGGGCCGCCCCAATGTCACCGTCGACGCCTTCGGGCTCACCCTGAAATCCGGCAACGCGGTGCTGCTGCGCGGGAGCTCGTCGGCGGCACGCTCGAACGCGGCGCTGGTGTGGGCGCTGCGCGAGGCCCTGGTCGCCGAGGGGCTGCCCGCCGACGCGGTGCAGCTGCTGCCCAGCGCGGACCGGTCCAGTGTCACCCATCTGATCCAGGCCCGCGGACTCGTCGATGTCGTGATCCCGCGCGGCGGCGCCGGATTGATCGCCGCGGTGGTCCGCGACGCCACCGTGCCCACCATCGAAACCGGCGTCGGCAACTGTCACGTCTTCGTGCACGCCGCGGCCGATCTCGATGTGGCCGAACGCATCCTGCTGAACGCCAAGACCCGGCGGCCCAGCGTCTGCAACGCCGCCGAGACCCTGCTGGTGGACAGGTCCGCCGCCGACACCGCGCTGCCCCGGCTGCTCAACGCGCTGCAGGACGCCGGGGTCACCGCGCACCTCGACCCCACCGACGAGGAGTTGCGCGCGGAATTCCTGTCCATGGACATCGCGGTGCAAATCGTCGACGGCGTCGACGGCGCCATCGAGCACATCAACGAATACGGCACCGGCCACACCGAGGCCATCGTCACCACCGAACTTGCTGCCGCGCAACGGTTCACCGAGCAGGTCGATGCGGCCGCGGTGATGGTGAACGCGTCGACCGCCTTCACCGACGGTGAGCAGTTCGGCTTCGGCGCCGAGATCGGCATCTCCACCCAGAAACTTCACGCCCGGGGGCCGATGGGGCTTCCCGAACTGACCTCCACCAAATGGATCGTGTGGGGCGACGGCCAGACCCGCCCCGCCTGAACACCGCTGCGAAAAGAGAACATGTGAGCCTCCCTGCCCGCCCGGCCCCGCTGTTCGCCGATATCGACGATGTCGCCAAGCGGCTCGCCGAAACCGGCTACCTACCCGACAAGGCCACCGCCACTGCCGTTTTCCTGGCCGACCGGCTCGGTAAGCCGCTGCTGGTGGAAGGTCCCGCCGGCGTCGGAAAGACCGAACTGGCCCGCGCCGTCGCGCAGACCACCGGATCGGAACTGGTTCGCCTGCAGTGCTATGAGGGCGTGGACGAGGCACGTGCCCTCTACGAGTGGAACCACGCCAAACAGATCCTGCGGATCCAGGCCGGAACCGCGGGCACCGGCGACTGGGACCAGACCAAGACCGACGTGTTCAGCGAGGAGTTCCTGCTGAGCCGTCCGCTGCTGACCGCGATCCGGCGCACCGAGCCGACCGTGCTGCTCATCGACGAGACCGACAAGGCCGATATCGAGATCGAGGGCCTGCTGTTGGAGGTACTCTCCGATTTCGCGGTCACCGTGCCCGAACTCGGCACCATCAAGGCCGAACGCACCCCGTTCGTGCTGCTGACCTCCAATGCCACCCGCGAGTTGTCCGAGGCGCTCAAACGGCGTTGCCTGTTCCTGCACATCGACTTCCCCGACCCCGATCTGGAACGGCGCATCCTGCTGTCCCGGGTGCCCGAGCTGCCTGAGCGCATCGCCTCGGAGCTGGTGCGGATCATCGGTGTGATGCGCGGCATGCAGCTCAAGAAGGTGCCCTCGGTGGCCGAGACGATCGACTGGGGCCGCACGGTGCTGGCACTGGGCATGGACACCATCGACGACGAACTGATCGCGGCGACGCTCGGAGTGGTCCTCAAGCACCAGTCCGATCAGGTCAAGGCGGCCGGCGAGCTCAGGCTGAACTGATGGTCTCCCGCCGGACCCGCCCGCCGCAGCCGCTGGCCCCCAACGGAATCCCCGGACACCTGGTGGAGTTCGTGGAGGCGTTGCGCGGTGTGGGCATCGCGGTGGGTCCGTCGGAGACGGTGGACGCCGGCCGGGTGATGACCGTGCTCGGGCTGGGCGACCGGGAAGCCCTGCGCGAAGGCCTGGCGTGCGCGGTGCTGCGCCGCGCCGACCATCGCGACACCTACGACGCCATGTTCGACCTGTGGTGGCCGGCCGCGTACGGCGCGCGGACCGTGATCGACGAGGAACCCGATCCCGAGGCCGGCCCGGAGGGGATGCCGCCCGACGACATCGATGCGATGCGCGCGGCACTGATCGACATGCTGGGCCCCGACAGCGATCTGGAGAACCTCGACGACCGGTTGGCCGCCATGATCGCCCGGATCGTGGAGGCCTACGGACGGTACAACTCCAGCCGCGGCCCCTCGTACTCGTCGTATCAGGCACTCAAGGCGATGGCGCTGGACGAGCTGGAAGGACGCCTGCTGGCCGGGTTGCTCGCGCCCTACGGCGAGGAGCCGACTCCGACCCAGGAGGAGATCGCCAAAGCGATGGCCGCGCAGCGTGTTTCGCAGCTGCGCCGGATGGTGGAGGCCGAGACCAAGCGGCGCACCGCCGAACAGCTGGGCCGCGACCACGTGCAGATGTACGGCGTGCCGCAGCTCGCCGAGAACGTGGAGTTCCTGCGCGCCTCCGGTGAACAGCTGCGCCAGATGCGCAAGACCGTTCAGCCGCTGGCCCGCACGCTCGCCACCCGGCTGGCTGCCAAGCGACGGCGGTCCGCGCACGGCCAGATCGATCTGCGCAAGACGCTGCGCAAGTCGATGTCGACCGGCGGCGTACCCATCGAAGTCGTCCTCAAGAAGCCACACCCGGCCCGGCCGGAACTCGTGGTGCTCTGTGACGTCTCGGGCTCGGTGGCCGGTTTCAGCCACTTCACGCTGATGCTGGTGTCGGCACTGCGCCAGCAGTTCTCCCGGGTGCGGGTGTTCGCCTTCATCGACACCACCGACGAGGTGACCCACATGTTCGGGCCGGACGCCGACCTGGCCGTCGCCGTGCAGCGCATCACCCGCGAGGCCGGCGTCTACACCCGCGACGGGCACTCCGACTACGGGCACGCGTTCGTGTCGTTCGCGCAGAACTTCCCCAACGTGCTGTCGCCGCGTTCCTCGCTGCTCATCCTCGGTGACGCCCGCAACAACTACCGCAACCCCGAGACCGAGCTGCTGACCCGGATGGTCAACGCCAGCAGGCACGCGCACTGGCTGAACCCCGAACCCAGGCACCTGTGGGGCAGCGGCGACTCCGCCGTCCCGCGCTACACCGACCTGATCCCGATGCACGAATGCCGGTCGGCCAAGCAGCTTGCCGCGGTGATCGACGCCCTGCTGCCGGTCTGACCCGTCGGCACGTTCGAGCGGCCCCGAACACTGCCGTAAGCTGGCTCTTCGTGGCAGCACGGCGCAGGTTGGGTGTGATGGGTGGGACGTTCGATCCCGTGCATCACGGACATCTCGTGGCCGCCAGTGAAGTGGCCGATCAGTTCGAGCTCGACGAGGTCGTCTTCGTGCCGACCGGGCAGCCCTGGCAGAAGCGCGAACGCCACGTCACCGCCGCCGAGGACCGCTACCTGATGACGGTCATCGCCACCGCGGCCAACCCGCGGTTCTCGGTGAGCCGGGTCGACATCGAACGCGGCGGCGCCACCTACACCAAGGACACCCTGCGCGATCTCGCCGCCCAGAATCCCGACACCGACCTCTACTTCATCACCGGCGCGGACGCGCTGGCCTCGATCCTGTCCTGGCAGAACTGGGAGGAACTGTTCTCCCTGGCCCGTTTCGTCGGGGTGAGCAGGCCCGGCTACGAACTCGACGGCGAGCACATCGCCGAGGCCATGAAGGAACTGCCCGAAAACGCCCTCACCCTGGTGGAGGTACCCGCATTGGCGATCTCGTCGAGTGACTGCCGGCTGCGTGCCCAGCAGTCCCGGCCCATCTGGTACCTGGTGCCCGACGGCGTCGTGCAGTACGTGTCCAAACGCAACCTCTACCCCGCATCGGCGGGCAGGGGCGCAGCGACCGGGGACAACAAACAGGAGACACCTTCATGACCGCCACCCAGGAAGCCATCGAGATGGCCACCGTCGCCGCCCGCGCCGCCGCGGACAAGCTCGGCAACGACGTCCTCGTCATCGACGTATCCGAACAGTTGGTCATCACCGACTGCTTCGTGATCGCCTCGGCGTCCAACGAACGTCAGGTCAACGCGATCGTCGACGAGATCGAGGACAAGATGCGCGCCGCCGGGCACAAGCCCGCGCGCCGCGAGGGCACCCGGGAAGGGCGATGGACCCTGCTCGACTACGTGGACATCGTGGTGCACGTCCAGCACACCGACGAGCGCGAGTTCTATGCGCTGGAGCGGTTGTGGCGGGACTGCCCGGTCGTGCCGGTGGATCTCGAAGCCGGTGACGCGCCGCAGGACGGCGAGTGAGCGTGCGCCGGCTGGTGCTGTTGCGCCACGGCCAGACCGAGTGGAACGCCGGCAGCCGGATGCAGGGCCAGCTCGACACCGATCTGACCGACCTGGGGCGCGAGCAGGCCAATGCGGCGGCCGAGGTGCTGGCCAAGCGCCAGCCCCTCGTCATCGTGTCCTCGGATCTGCGTCGTGCCCTGGACACCGCCACCGCACTCGGCGAGCGGTCCGGCGTCGAGGTGTCCGTCGATGAACGGCTGCGCGAAACCCATCTGGGCGACTGGCAGGGCCTGACCCACCTCGATGTCGACGCGGTGGCACCGGGTGCCCGGCTGGCCTGGCGCGATGACGCCCGGTGGGCCCCGCACGGCGGTGAGAGCCGGGTCGACGTGGCACAGCGCAGCGTCCCGCTGGTCACCGAAATCCTTGCCGCACAGCCGGGCTGGGGTGCAGACGAGCCCGATCGCCCGGTGGTGCTGGTGGCGCACGGCGGACTGATCGCCGCGCTGACGGCCGCACTGCTGGATCTGCCGGTGGACAACTGGCCGGTGCTGGGCGGTATGGGCAATGCCAGTTGGGCGCAGCTGTCCGGCCACGATGTGGGCGACACCATCAAGTGGCGCCTGGACGTGTGGAACGCCTCGGCGCAGGTGGCCAACGATGTCCTCTGACAGCCCCCGCCGGAAGACACTGCTGGTCTTCTGCGATTCGTTGTCCTACTACGGCCCGACCGGCGGACTGCCCGCCGACGATCCCAGGATCTGGCCGAATATCGTTGCCGAGCAACTCGGTTGGGATGCCGAACTGATCGGCCGGATCGGGTGGACCTGCCGCGACGTGTGGTGGGCGGCGACCCAGGACCCGCGTTCCTGGGCGGCTCTGCCGCGCGCCGGAGCGGTGATCTTCGCGACCTGCGGCATGGATTCGCTGCCCTCGCCGCTGCCCACCGCGGTGCGCGAACTGATCCGTTACGTCCGGCCGCCGTTCCTGCGCCGGTGGGCCCGCGACGGTTACGGCTGGCTCCAGCCGCGACTGTCCCCGGTGGCGCGGCCGGCGCTGCCCCCGCACCTCAGCGTGGAGTACCTGGAAATGACCAGGGCCGCCTTGGATTTCAACCGACCCGGGTTGCCCGTGGTCGCCACCATTCCCTCGGTGCACATCGCCGAGACCTACGGCAATTCGCACCGGTGGCGTGAACCCATCGTCAAGGCCATCACCGGTTGGGCCGACGAGCATCAGGTGCCCGTGGTGGATCTGAAGGCCGCCGTCGGTGCGGAAGTGATGAGCGGGCGGGGCAACCCCGACGGCATCCACTGGAACTTCGAAGCGCACGCCGCGGTGGCCGACCTGATGCTCAAGGGTCTCGCCGAAGCCGGTGCGTACCAACCGGACACCTCCGACCGGTCATGACCGTCCAGGTGGTGACGGATTCGTCGTCACGGCTCAGTCTGGACGAACTCAAGCAGTGGTCGATCCGCCAGGTGCCGCTGCATGTCCTCGTCGACGACCTCGACCTGCGCGACGGCATCGACGACATTCCCAACGACGTGTTCGACCGCGGCCAGGTGACGACCTCGGGGGCCTCACCGGCAGACCTGGCGCAGGCCTACCGGGAGGCATTGGCCGACAGCGACGGTGACGGTGTGGTCGCGGTACATCTGTCGGCGGCACTGTCCAGCACGTTCAGTTCCGCCGCGGCGGCCGCCAGGGAATTCGGTTCGGCTGTGCGCGTGGTGAACACCCGGTCGGCGGCCATGGGGGTCGGGTCCGTCGCACTGGCCGCGGCGCGCGCGGCCGCGACCGGCGCCGAACTCGACGCCGTCGAAGCCACGGCCCGCGCCGCCGTCCCACGGGGGCACGTGTTCATCGTCGTGCACCGCCTGGACAACCTGCGCCGCAGCGGGCGCATCGGCACCGCGGCCTCCTGGCTGGCCACCGCGTTGTCGGTCAAGCCGCTGCTGCACCTGGACGTCGACGGCCGGCTGGTGCTGGCGCAGCGGGTACGCACCGTGTCCAAAGCGCATGCCGCCATGGTGGATTCGATCGCCGAGGTGGTGGGGGAGCGCTCCGCCTCGATCACCGTGCACCACGTGGACAACCACGATGCGGCCGCTGAGCTGGGTGCGGCGCTGACCGCGCGGCTACCGCAGCTGCAGTCGCTGACGGTGCGCGATATGGGTGCGGTGCTGGCCGTCCACGTGGGTGCCGGCGCCGTCGGGGCGTGCGTCAGCCTCGCCGAGACCTAACCGGCGAAGCGATCGGTCACCGGCGGCAGATCCTTGAGGGTGGCTGACGACRTTGCGGTCGCCGACCCAGCCGCGGTGATAGCCGAGCACGCYGGCGACGGTGCCCTTCGGGATCGTCATGAAACCGAGGTCGGAGTCGCCGGTCGCGGCGGTGAAGGTGACGTCGAAGGTCATCCGGTCCAACCTCGCGCCGATCGCGTCGGCCATCATTGCCGCGGATTCGGCGAACACCTCACTTTCCCGGCGCACGCTCTCGGCCAGCCCCGGGGTGTCCGGGTCCTGCGAGAATCCCATGGCGGTCTGGGTTTCCGCGGATTCGTAGGTCGAGCAGTCCACCGACTCGGTGATCCTGATCTCGTCGATTGCCGTTAATCCACTGGATGACACGCAGGGGAACCGGCGGCGTGACGAGCGGAGCAGCGGGTTGGGGCGCAGTGGTCCTCGGTTGACACCATGTTGCGAGTGATCACCGGTGTAGCCCGGGTCACATCGCGGATCGACCGGCGGGCTGGGACTGCGTGGCGTGCTCTGCAGCGATATACCCGAACGTCATGGCGGGCCCGATGTTGATTCCTCCGGCGGGGTAGTGCCCGCCCATGACACTGGATTGATCCGATCCGACGGCGTAGAGGCCCGGTATCGGGACATCGGCGTCATTGAGGACGCGGGCGGACGCATCGGTGACCACGCCGGCGAAAGTGCCGAAACTGCCGGGGACCACCTTGACGGCGTAGAACGGCCCCTTGTCCAAGGGAGCAAGCGACGGATTCGGGAACGGATTGTCCGGGTCGCCTGAGCCTCGGTTGAAAGGTGTTTCGCCGCGGTGAAAGTCCGGATCCATGCCGCGTCGGGCGTGTTCGTTGAACGCCGCAATGGTGGACTGCAGGTTCCCGGCATCGATTCCACACTTGCGTGCCAAGTCGGCTATGGTGCGACCCCGCTTGAGGTATCCCGACCTCAGATAGGGCCAGACCGGTATGGGGCGTGGTTTCGACATCCCCAGCGGGTACAGGCGCTGGAACCGGTGGTCACACACGAGCCAGGAAGATACTTCCTGTCCCGAAGGGACGGCGTCGATCATCGCCCTGGTGTAGTCGTGATAGCCGTCGGCTTCATTGACGAATCGCCTGCCGGATGCCAGTACACCGATGACCCCTGGCTTTCCGCGATCGAGAATGTGCGGAAAGACCCCGGTCCTGCCATTGCGGTATGGGACCAAGGAGACCGGGCAATACGCGGCCGCCGAGGCGACACTGGTGTCGAGTCGGCCTCCGACCGACTCGGCGAGAGCGATTCCGTCGCCGTCGGCAGTGTCGGGGGCAAGGGTCCAATGTTCACGCCCGGTGGGCGTGCGCGGAAAATACTGCCTGCGCATCTCGAGGTTGCCGGGGAAGCCGCCGGTGGCGAGCACGACACCGCGTGCGGCGTGGACGGTGACCGGTCCCTCGGGTCCGTCGAGACGGGCGCCGACGACTGACCCCGTGTCGTCTGTGATGAGCGAACGCGCCGGCGACGAGACCCGGATATCGACTCCCAACTCGTCGGCCGACGCCATCAGGCGACCGATCAGGGCGGTTCCATTGACAAGCTGCATGCTCTTACGCCTGGTCGCCATGTCGACGATATGACGACTGACGCGACGGGCTGCGTGGCCAAAAGCGTTGGGGGACCGCGTGGCATGGAGGAAAGCTTGCAGGTCTGGCCCGGCCATGATGCCCATACCCAGGAACGAGGTTTCATAGAGCTGCCAGCGCATCTTCTTCCGGACCGCCGCGGGAATCGTGTAACCGTCGATGGGTTTCGGCGCCACGGAACGGTGCCCGGTTCCCGCTCCCGGTGTGCCGCCGTAGATATCGGCGATACCGGTCCCGGGCACGAACTGCAGCCGTGTCTCGTCGTGGAAGAACTCGACCATGCGTGGTGCATTCGCAAGGAAGGCACCGACTTTCGCGGCGTCGAAGTTCGCTCCCAGCCGATGCTTGAGATACGTCCGCGGTGATTCGACATCCTCGCGCACACCATCGGCGACGGCCAGCGGATTGCGCGGAGCCCACATCCAGCCGCCGGACCATGCGGTCGCACCGCCGCAGACCTCCGATTTTTCGGCGACAACCACCTTGGCGCCCCGGTGGGCTGCGGTGACCGCCGCGGAAAGCCCGCCGGCCCCGGCGCCGATGACCAAGAGATCGCAGACAATGTCGGTCATCGTTCGCCCTGCCCGGTCCATTTGTACGACCACAGCGAGGTGAGAAGCGCCGTGAGGCAGGCAGCGGCCAGTAGAGCTGCGACCGGGAACCAGTTGCCGCTGCCGGCAAGGAGACTGGTCGCGATCAGTGGCACGAAACCGCCGATGGCCCCGGCCACTGCGTAACCGAAACCCGCTCCGCTGTAACGAATCCGCGCATCGAACATATCCGTGAACCAGGTTTGTTGTACCGAGGTCGAAATGTTGTGTCCGAGATTGATCAGGATGAAGAAGCCGAGAATCATCATCGGAATCGACCCGTCATCCAAGGCGCGGAAGAACGGTATTCCTGCGGCCGCGGCACACAGCGGTCCGACGACATAGAACCAGCGTGCGCCGACCCGGTCGGCGAGGAGACCCCACAACGAAGTGGCCGGCACCGCCAGGACCAACGCCACCATCGACGCTGTCAACACACTGCTCGGCGGGGTGTCGGTGTAACTCTTGACGTACACCAACGAGAACGTGAACCCGAGGTAGAACGTGCTCTGATCGACCAGTCGCATGCCGATGATCGCGAGGATCTGTTTGGGACTGGTCCGCAGCGCTTCCAGCAGCGGGGCAGCTTGTTTCTTCTTCGTTCGCTCGAGTTCGGCGAACTCCCTGGATTCTGGGACACCGCTACGTATCCACAGCCCTACGAGGGCGAACAAGATGCTGATCAAAAATGGCAGACGCCAGCCCCAGGACTGAAATTGCTGTTCATCGGTCAACGTGGTGACGAGCGAAAACGCCAACGTGCCCAATAACAGGCCCAGG
The DNA here is from genome assembly GCF_056400845.1 of Mycobacterium sp. P4_H6. Lineage (NCBI taxonomy): Bacteria > Bacillati > Actinomycetota > Actinomycetes > Mycobacteriales > Mycobacteriaceae > Mycobacterium > Mycobacterium sp. P4_H6. Next base: position 102,221 of record NZ_JBFUKN010000003.1, read on the forward strand.
AAAGACCCGATCTGCACTCCGCTGGCGACGAAGTTGCGCTTGTTCTTCGGGGCGTTCTCGACCGCCATCAAGGCTGCACCTCCCCACTCGCCACCCACCGCGATGCCCTGTACCGAGCGCAACAGGATCAGCAGTATCGGGGCGGCGATGCCGATCGTGGCGTAAGTGGGCAGCAGGCCGATCGCGGTACTGGCGATACCCATCACCAAAATGGTGATCACCAGCATCTTTCGACGCCCCACCCGGTCCCCGAAGTGGCCGAAGATCGCACCGCCGATCGGGCGGAACACAAAGCCGACCGCAAACGAACCCAGGGAGGCGAGCGTGCCTACGGTCGGGTTCTCATTGGGGAAGAAAAGCGGTCCGAAGACCAGTGCGGCGGCGGTGCCGTACAGGAAGAAGTCATACCAGTCGACAATGGCACCGACCGTGCTGGCCATGGCCGCGCGGCGTGAGCGGGCCTTGTTCGACGAGCCGGCGTCATCATCAGGTAGAGCATCCCGAACTGTCATCGGAATCGCCTCCGGCGCTGGACTATTCGAAGAGTTCACGGGTTTTCGCTTTCGTCGGGTGGTGCTGGAGTGGGGGTAGTCACTTGCGGCGACGGAACCGCGATGATTGAATGACTACGTAGTCAAGATGTGATTCACAGCATAGGTAGGACGTGGCCTGTGCGTCAACTGCCAAACTCATACCGCGCGAAGGATGCCCATGACACGACCCATCGGGTTGGCTCACCTATCAGCTCTACACCTATCTCCACCCGAGCTGGTCGGCGTTGCGGCCGACTGCGGTTTCGCCTCCATCGGCGTTCGAGTGCATCCTGCGACGGCGTCGGAGACCAGGTACCCCATGAATGAGCGCTCGCCGATGGCGGCGCAGACTGTCGAGCGACTTGCCGACGTGGATCTGAGCGTGTTCGACGTGGAGGTTTTCACCCTCGACGGCAGCCGCGGCCGCGAAGATTGGCTGCCGGTCCTCGCGGCGGGTTCTTATCTCGGGGCCCGGGCACTCAATGTGATCGGTGGTGACGAACAACGAAATCGGCTGATCGACGACCTGGCCGCCTTGGTTCGGGATGCGTGCGAATTCGGCATCACTCCGATGATCGAGCCGATTTCCTATCAGAAGGTCGATACGTTCGGTGCGGCCGTCTCTGTCGCGGAACAGACGGGGTGCGCCATCATGCTCGATGTCCTGCACTTCGTTCGCGCGGGTGGGTCGATCGACGACCTGGCGTCGGCTCCGGCGGGGACGGTTCAGCTCATCCAACTATGTGACGGACCCGCCGTCGTCCCTCATCACCCCGCGCCGCCACGCATGCCGCTCGGCCAGGATACTCATGGGTCTGACCGTCAGATCGAGTCGCGCGCAAAGCGTCTCGCTCCCGGCGCGGGCGACTTCCCRCTGCGTGAAATCATTGCCCAGCTGCCCGGTGTGCCGATCAGCGTCGAAGTCCCTGACGTTCCCTTCGTCGAAAAGTGGGGAACCGGAACGCACCTGGAACGCCTCATGACGTCCACGCGACACCTTGTTGCCACCCTCGATACCGAACAAAGGAATGTGCTGCAATGACCGCACTCGCCGCCGCAGACCCGTCGATTTTCTATGCCGGCCGATTCGCCGGACGCGTCATCCTGGTTACCGGGGCCGCGGGCGGATTGGGTTCGGCCACCGTCGAACGGCTCATCCGTGAGGGTGCGTCGGTGGTCAGCACGGATATCGCCGTCACCGACGAGGACAGTGCGGGCGGCTGCAACTGGACGCTCGATGTGACGGATCGCGCGGCATGGGACGAGACCGTGAGCCGAGTATTGGCCGTTCACGGCCGAATCGACGGTGCTCTGTTCGCACATGGGATCCAAGGGCCGGAGACATCGATTCCGTCGATGGCGTTCGAGGGATGGTCCAAGACCATGAGTGTCAATCTCGACGGCTGCTTTCATGGACTGGCAGCTCTGATCCCGGTTCTGGTCGCGCAGGGGTACGGCAGGGTGGCGGTGCTGTCGTCGATCTCGGCGCGTGAGGGCAATCCGTTCCAGGCTGCCTACTCCGCCTCGAAAGCCGCTGTGGTGTCTCTTGTCAAGACCGCCGCCAAGGAGGTGGCACGCGACAATGTGACGGTCAACGCCATCGCTCCATCGTTGATGCAGACTCGAATGCTGGAAGACCTCAGCCCCGAGCGCAACGCCGCTCTGCTTTCCCGGGTACCGATGGGCCGCGTGGGTGCCACGGCGGAGTTCTCGGCCCTCGCGACGTGGCTGTTGTCCGCGGAGGCAAGTTACATGACCGGCCAGACGCTGGATCTCAGTGGAGGCCGCAACACGGCCTGACGGCCGGCGCCGTGGCCAGCCGAAGACGATAGGATGAGCACGTGGTGACGAGCGTCGACCTTGCTGCCTACTTGGGATTGAGCCAGTCGACAGTCTCGCGTGTCATGCGCGGCGACCCAGCCGTGACCGAGCGGACCACCGAACGGGTACTCGCCGCCGCGCGGGAGCTCGGATACGTGCCCAACTCCGCCGCGCGCAGCTTGGTCACCAAGCGTTCCAGGGCAATTGGGGTCGTGGTTGCAGATCTGAAGTCGCCCTTCTACCCGACGGTGGTCGACGCCATCCAGCATCGGTTGACCCACGCCGGATACCGCATGGCGCTTATTCGGGATCCTGATGTTCCCAAGGAACTCGACAGCGTCGACGTTCTCGATCCGGCAACCGTTGACGGAATGATCTTCGTTTCGGCCCGAAAGCAATCGCGCACGGTCCGCAAAGTCCTCGAACGGAGCACCCCGGTCGTGCTGCTGAGTCGTAACGACCCGACGCTGGACCTGGAGGCGGTGCTCTCCGATGACGAGGGTGCCGGAGAAATGGTCATCGACCACTTGGCCGAGTTGGGCCATCGTCAGATCGCCATACTGTCGGTTCCCCGCGACCGGACCAATGGTGCCGCCCGTGAGGACGGCGCTCGTCGCGCGCTCAAACGACGCGGTATCGCGTTACCCAAGAATTACGTCCGGCGCGCTGAACTGACGCACGAACACGGCGTGCGAATGGCCACCGAACTACTGTCGCTTGGACGCCCGCCGTCGGCGATCTTCTGCGTCACCGACGAATTGGCGTTCGCAGCTCTGGACGCGGCCGCCCGTCTCGGGGTCCCGGTGCCGGAACGACTTTCGGTGGTCGGGTTCGACGACTCGCCACAAGCCGACTGGGCGATGATCAACCTGACCACCGTCCATCAACCGATCGACGATATGGCCGGCGAAGCCGTTCGATTGCTTCTGGCCCGCATCGATCAAGGCATCCCAGAGCAACCGGGTGCGCGAGTTTTTCCTGTCAGCTTGCGCGTACGGGGTACCACCGGGCCGGCTTCCGCGGGCGCCGCGATTAAAGATCCTTGAGTGCCGCGGCAGTGCCGGACAGGATGTCATCGGACAGACCGGCGTCGCCGACGGCTCGCGCCATGACGATCGCTCCCACCATCGCGCTGAGTGCCAGGCAGGCGCGTCGGCGATCACCGGCCGTGTCCGCGCTGGGGTCAATCCGGCGAGCAACTCGAGATACTGCTCGACTTGGCGACCGTAGGCGGCGCGGGACCGCGCTCTGGAGACGGTATTCGGGACGATGCACATCATCTTTGTTGTCAAGGTGCGGCCGCGGGAGCAAGGCGCCCTTCGGCGGAGATTCGCGCGGAAACAGTGCAAAAATGCTGTGGGAGTGCGCCTTCGGTCGTGAACGTGTGGGGTCCGGGACGCAGGGGAGTAAATCCACGATGGCCGAAGTCGCTCATGCGTGGGCCCGGGCCTTTTCGTTGGCGAGGATCCGGGCGTCGGCCTCGTCGATGGATTCGAGTGAGATGCCCTTGGTTTCCCGGGCGACGATGACGGCGACGCCGGTGATCAGGCAGGCCAGCGCCAGGTAGATGGCGATCGGAATGGACGAGTGGTATCTGCTGAGCAGCGTGGCCGCGATGATCGGCGCCAGCGAACCGGCGACGATCGACGTCACCTGGTAGCCGAGGGAGACACCCGAGTACCGCATGCGCGTCGGGAACATCTCGGCCATGATCGCCGGCTGGCCGGCATACATGAACGCGTGGAACACCAGGCCGATGATGATCGATCCGAGGATGACTGCGTTGTGCCCGCTGTTCATCATCGGGAAGGCGAAGAAGCCCCAGGTGGCTGCGGTCAGCGCGCCGATCATGTAGACGGGTCGGCGGCCGGTGGTGTCGGACAGGCGCCCGACGAGCGGGATCACCGCGAAGTGCACGGCGTGCGCAATCAGCATCCACCAGAGGATCTGCGCGGTGTCCGTGTGGACGACCACCTTGAGATAGGTGATCGAGAACGTCACCACGAGGTAGTACATGACGTTCTCGCCGAAACGCAGACCCATCGCCGTCAGCACGCCGCGTGGGTAACGCTTGAGCACCTCGAAGACACTGAACGATGTCTCCTTGACGTGCTCGGCTTCCCTTTGCGCCTGGATGAAGATCGGGGCGTCCGTCACCTTCGTGCGGATGTAATAGCCGACGAGGACGATCACGGCCGACAGCCAGAACGCCACGCGCCAGCCCCAGCCGAGGAACGCCGAATCGGACAGTGTCGTCGTCAGGATCAGTAGGACGACGGTCGCGACGAGATTGCCTGCGGGTACGCCAGCCTGCGGCCACGACGCCCAGAAGGCGCGGGACCGGTTCGGGCTGTGCTCGGCCACCAGCAGGACCGCGCCACCCCACTCGCCACCGACGGCGAATCCCTGGATGAACCGCAGCGCGACGAGCAGAACAGGAGCCCAGTAGCCGATCTGACCGTAGGTGGGCAGGCAACCCATCAGGAAGGTGGCCGCGCCGACGAGCACGAGACTGAACTGGAGCAGTTGCTTGCGGCCGAACTTGTCGCCGAAGTGACCGAACACGATGCCGCCGAGTGGCCGGGCGACGAAGCCGACGGCGTAGGTGGCGAACGCCGCGATGATCGCGTCGAGTTCGTTGCCGCCGGCCGCGAAGAACACCTTGCTGAACACCAGCGTCGCCGCGGTTCCGTAGAGGAAGAACTCGTACCATTCGACCACGGTGCCGGCCATGGATGCGCCGACCACCTTCTTGAGCCCCGATGGTGGGGCATCGATTTCGGGTTTCGGCTCGTTGTCGACGCTCATCGTGGATTTCCTTCTTTCGGATAGTGAGAAACGTTGTTGGACTTGAGTTGTCGTGCGTGCACCTCTACCGGATGTGGATCACAGTCCGGAGATGCCGACGTACATCGTCTCCAGGTATTCGTTGATTCCTTCGCTGCCGCCCTCGCGGCCGACGCCGGAGTGCTTCACTCCGCCGAAGGGCGCGGCGGGATTCGAGATCACACCCGAATTCAGGCCAAGCATCCCGGTTTCCAGACGCTCGGGGAGGCGCAGCGTGCGTCCTATGTCGCGTGTGTAGACGTATGCGACCAGACCGAACGGAGTCGCATTGGCCAAGGCAACGGCCTCGTCCTCGGTGCGGAAGGTGACGACCGGTGCCACGGGGCCGAAGATCTCGCTGGAGAGAATCTTCGCGTCGCTCGGTACCTCGGTCAGGATGGTCGGCTGGTAGAACCATCCGTCGCCCGGAACTGGGGAACCACCGGTAGCGACTTGGGCGCCCCGGCGCACTGCATCCTCGACCAGGGCCGCAACCTTGCCGCGGCTCTTCTCATCGATCAGCGGACCCAGATCCACACCTTCCTCGGTGCCGCGGCCGACGCGTTTGGCCTCGAAACGGGCGGCCAGGCGCTGCACGAACTCGCCGGCAACGTCCTCGTGCACGTAGAAGCGGTTGGCCGCGGTGCATGCCTGTCCGATGTTGCGTAGCTTCGCCGCGAGCGCGCCTTCGATCGCCGCGTCGACGTCCGCGTCCTCGAAGACCAGAAACGGTGCGTTGCCACCCAATTCCATCGACGTGCGCAGCACGTTGGCGGACGCCTGTTCGAGCAGCTTCTGGCCGACTGCCGTCGAGCCCGTGAACGACAGCTTCCGCAGCCGCGGATCGGCGATCAGCGGTCCTGCTGCAGCTCCCGCCTGCGTCGTGGGTATCACGTTGACCACGCCTGCGGGCACGCCGACTTCGTCGAGGATCTGTGCGAACAGCAAGGTCGTCAGCGGTGTGAGCTCCGAGGGTTTGACGACCATCGTGCATCCTGCTGCGAGCGCCGGGGCGATCTTGCGTGTCGCCATGGCGAGGGGGAAGTTCCACGGTGTGATCAGCAGGCAGGGCCCCACCGGCTTCTTCAGCACGAGCAGACGTGAGTTGCCGTCGGGTGATGTCGTGTACCGACCGTCGATGCGCACCGCCTCCTCGCTGAACCAGCGGAGGAACTCGGCGCCGTAGTTGACTTCACCTCTGGCCTCGGACAACGACTTTCCCATTTCCATGGAGATGAGAATCGCGAAGTCGTCAGCCCGGGCGAGGACCGCCTCGTACGCCTTGCGCAGCAACTCGCTGCGAACTCGCGGCGGCGTCGCTGCCCATTTCTCTTGTGCCGCAGCGGCTGCGCCCAGCGCGGCACGTGCGTCCTCCGGCGAGGCGTCGGCAACCGACACCAATACCTGGGCAGTGGAGGGGTCTTCCACCGGGAATCTCGAGCCGGTCGACGATTCACGCCATTCGCCGGCGAGGAACAGTCCCGTGGGGATCGTCGCGAGAAGTTCCCGCTCGCGTGGTGTCGTGTTCCGTTGCTGCCCAACGAGTTGTGCGGTCATGCGTTTACTCCGTTCTCGAACAGGATCACCTGGCGGACGGCGGCGCCATCGGCAAGGTTGTCCATTGCCTGGTTGATCTCGTCGAGCGTGATCGTCGAGGAGATGAGCACCTCGACCGGAAGCCGACCCTCACGCCATAATTGGGCGAAGATGGGGATGTCCCGTGAAGGAACGGCCGATCCGAGGTAGCTGCCGACGATCGTGCGTGCTTCCGCGGTGATCCCGAGCGGGGTGATGGTGGCCGTTGCCGTGGGCGCGGGCAAGCCGACAGTGATCGTCTTGCCGCCCATGCCAGTCACCTGTACCGCGGTTTCGAAGGCGCGGGCGTTGCCTGCCGCCTCGATGACGATCGGTGCCTTGAGGCCGGCCTCGATCGCTTCTCGTGGTGTGTACACGGCGGTCGCGCCCAGCTCGCGGGCGCGCTCCAGTTTGTCGGCAACGGCGTCGATGCCGATCACCGGGCCGTGCCCGAGCGACACCGCGGTGATCAGTGCGGCCATGCCGACACCGCCGAGCCCGACGACGACGACGGTGTCGCCCTCCTGCGGATCACCGGCGTTGATGACGGCGCCGCCCCCGGTAAGGACCGCACAGCCGAGGACGGCCGCAATCTGCGGTGGGATGTCGTCATCCACCGGCACGACGGAACGACGGTCGACCACCGCATGGTCGGCGAAGCCGGAGACGCCCAAGTGATGGTGTACGACCTCGCCGTCGCGATGCAGTCGGCGGCCTCCTGCGAGCAGTTCGCCCGCGTTGTTCGAGGCCGAACCGGGGGTGCAGGGCAGTCTTCCGTTGGTCCGACAGTTCGCGCACTCGCCGCATCGTGGCAAGAACGCCATCACGACCCGCTGGCCTGGGCGCAGGTCGTCCACTCCCGGCCCGACGTCGACCACCCGCCCCGCAGCCTCGTGCCCGAGGAGCATGGGGACGGGACGGACCCGGTTGCCGTCCACGACGGACAGGTCGGAGTGGCACAGCCCCGCGGCCTCGATCTTGACCAGAAGCTCGCCCGGTCCGGGCGGATCCAGATCGACCTCACGGAGGCGGATCGGCCGGGACTCGGCGTAGGGCCGCGACATGCCGATTTCCTCGAGTACGGCTCCGATGACCTTCACGCCGAATCACGCTCCTTTGCAGTGGGTTTCGATGTTGCGTGGCCGTCGCAGCGACTGCCCGCAGATGTCGCGAGCGCGCTAGCAACGGATGCCTGGATGTCGTCGCCCGCGCGGAGGGGGTTGTCGGCGAAGATCCCTTCGTGAGCGAGCACGGGGCGGCGGTCGCCGGCCAGCTCCGGGTTCCGCTCTTCGAGTGYCTCACGCTTACGGGCGAGCTCGTGCCAACGGGCAACGGTTTCCCTGTCGCCCTGCCTCACTGCCCGCCACGTGTTCGGCATTTGTTCGCGGCTGGGCCCCGCCTTCGCCATTCCGCCGATGTGCACGTTCGAGATTCGCCGTCGGGTAGCGCTGCCGCACACGACGCAGTCGGGTGCCGCGGAGTTCATACTCGGCAAGACATGCTCGAAACGGTGTCCGTTCGCGCAGCCGAAGTCGTAGAGAATCAAGTGCCAATACCCGTCTAGGTGTAGTAGCTGTCGGGCGCGAGCCGCAGTGTCTTGAACTGTGCGGCGTCGTGTCCGAAGATCACTTCCGCCCCGGTGCGGTCCGCGATACCGCGCAGCTTGTCCACCGACTCGAGCCAACGGACGTTGTCCCAGACGATCGCGGCGCCGGTGGCAGGCGGTCCCCAACTGTCGCCGAGGTACACCGCATCGGAGGTGAAGATCTTGGTGCCGTCGTTCTCGAGGTCCAGCTGCAACGACATGGTTCCCCATGTGTGACCAGGAGTGTGGATCACGTTCACGCCGGGAAGGATCTCGGCATCTCCGTGGACCGCTTCCAGATCCAGGCCGTCGTAATCGCTGACGATGTGCGCGCCGCTGGAGTATCCGGTGATGCCCCGTGCGCCTTCGATCTCGTCAGCTTGGGCGAGGATCCGCGTCTTCGGGTTGACGAACATCTTCGCGTTGGCGGCGTGATCGAAGTGCAGATGAGACAAGATCAGGATGTCGATATCGCCGGCGGTGAGCTCCAGGCTCGCCAGCGACGTGTCGAGGTAACCCGGCCCGTCCGCCGGATCGCTGACCGGAAAGAACTCGTGAAACCCGGTCGGTGCCCACCGCTGCTCCCAGTCGCGTGGGACTCCGGTGTCCCACAGAACCTTTCCCTCTGGGTGATCGATCAGCACGGCATGGGTGGGGCATTCTCCCCAGACCACCGGGTCGTTCTTGTGGTTCCGGTCGCGGATGGTGCGGCCACCCTTCAGCAGCAACCACGTCAAGTCCGTCTCCATGACGCCGGTGGAGAGGACGTGCACCTTCATATCGACCACTGCAATCTCCTTCACTTTTGTGGCGCCACTCACTCTGGCGGAAGATTGCGGGCTCGCATACAGCGCAGAGTGCCATATATAGACTCAGAAGATGGCAGCAGATGACATGTGTGAGATCGGCGGCGCGCCTGTGCTGGCGCCTCCCTCGACGGACGACGTGCGCCGCGCGCTCCGCGAGTGCGCGGAGGACCTCACCAGCGTCCGGGACCGTGGAGTGGTACTACAGGGAATCTTGCGTCGCGCCCGGACCCTCTTGGCTTCCGACATGGCATATCTCAGCGTCAACGACCTGGAGAGCGGCGAGACGTGCATCGAAGAGGGCGTCGGTGTGCAGACCGACGCCTACCGCTCCATCCGGATGCCGCTCGGGACCGGCATCCTGGGAGCCGTCGCTGCGGGAAATGCACCGGTGCAGACCAGCGACTACCTCACGGACCCGAACATGAACCATCTGCCCGGTATCGATGCCATCGTCCGTGGTGAAGGCGTTCGTTCGATCCTGGGGGCGCCGATCCGGGTCGGCGGCCGAGTGGTGGCGGCGCTCCTCGTGGCATGCCGACGGCCCCACGAGTTCTCCGAACAGTCGGTGGCCGCCTTGGTCGACATCGCCGCACAGGCTGGTGTTGCCTTCGAACACTTGCGCATCCGGCGAGAAGCCACCGGGCTCCGGGCCGCACTGTCGCAGACCGTGTCGTCGACGGAGCGCCGTCAGCACGAACTGGAGTCACTGCTACTCCTCGACGACCGTCTCATGGCCGCCCTACGCGGCTCGAGCGCCCTGGTGGGCATCATCGACGTGCTCGGCGAGTTCCTCGGCGGACCGGTGAGCATCCACGATCCTGATGGCAATCTCATTGTCGGGCAGTCCGTAGCAGCCGACGGGTGGCTGTGCACGCCGGAGGCGAGGACGTCGGCGACGATTTCCCATCGCGAACAGGGCGCAGTCGCAGTCAAAGCCGGTGACATCGCACTGCTCGTCATGGCGGTATCCGCGGGAGCGGAACATCTCGCGACTCTCGTTGCGGAGGACGCGCGGGGGAGACGCGATATCATCTCCCGTGCATCGGTTTTCGTGTCGACTGCCCATCTGTTCGAGCGGACGCTGGAGGCCTCGTTCAACCGGGAACAGTTCGAATTGATCGAACTGCTGATGAACATGCGCGAACGCACGGAGCCTGCGCTGCAACTGCGGCTGCAGTCCTACGGTTTCACCAAGGGTGAAGCTCTCGATGTGCACGTGTGCGAAGGGCCGGCGTCGGTGCAGCAGAGCTCGACGGTCTCGGCGATCAAGACCGCGACGGCCGGCACTCCCGCTGTTGTCGCGGTACATGCAGGGCACATCTGCGTGCTCTGCCCCGCCATGGAAACGCACAAACGGGGCGCGACGATCGCCGATACGTTGAAAGCCGAAGGACTTTCGGTCTTGGTCGGCAGTGCGAGAKCGTCCGGCGTTGCCGCGGTGCGGGCCGCGCACGACGAGGCGCGCGCCGTGGTATCGGCGATGCGAGCGCTGGGCCGATCTCACGGATCTTCCGACGTCGTGGGCCTAGGTCTGGCCGGAGCGATTTCCGGTGTGCGAGATGAGAAGTGGGTGGCCCGGCTGATCGACCGTTTCCTCGGTCCGCTGATCTCCTACGACCTGGATCGCCACACGCAGCTGTGTGAAACAGCTTGGCATTACTCGGAGAACGGCGGACACCTGGCCAGGACGGCGACGGCCCTCCATGTCCATGTGAGCACGGTGCGGCAACGCATCGACCGTATCGACACCATCCTGGGTGGGAGTTGGCGCCGCGCACCCAGCAGCCTGGACACGCACCTCGCCCTCCGCCTGTATCGACTCCGGGCCGGTGACGACGGTACCGACTTCCGGTCATGAGGATTGACGCGCGCAAATCCGGACATTCGGGGTGAGCGCGGCGGGCTCCCGTCTTCTGCGGCAACGTTTGGTGGAATCGGCTCGGGCTCAACGTGTTTCTGGGTCGATCTCGAACGTCAGATCCCCTACGTCTTTCTTTCGCCGGTCTCATGGAGGACTCTTACAGCACAGCACAGCACAGCGCTGCACCAGCGCTACGCCGATCTCGTCCAGTCTGCGGTCCTCGACTGAGATGCCTCCCGTGGCGCGCCGGCGCGGCTAAAGCTGCAGCTTCGCGGCGAACAGCTCGAACGCCGGGAACGGGTCGTGCGCCGTGGGCAGGGGCATGATGGCCACGTGATCCGCCCCAGCCTCGAAGTGCTCGCCGATCCGTTGGAGGCTGCCCTCGACTCCGTCGAGCGGAACCAGTGCCTGCAGCAATTCCTCGCTCGGCTCGTCGCCTACGTGTAGATCAGGGAACCCGTTTTCCTGCAGATTGCTCACGTAGTTCTGCAGGCCGAGGTAGAACGCCGAGTGTTCGCGGGCGGTGGAACGATTGACGTCGCGATCGTTGTCTGTGGCGACGAGTTGCACCACCGCCAACGTCCGGTCGGTGCCCAGCGCCGAACGTGCTTTCTCGGTGTGTGCAACGGTGGTGAAATACGGTAGTGCGCCTGCGGTCTTGGATTTGGACAGTTCCAACACCTTCGAGCGCAGCGCCGCAAGAATGATCTGATCGCCGGGGACGCCGAGTTCGAGCAAGCGATCGACGTACTTGGTCAGCGTGGGGAACGGTTTCTGGTAGACGTCGCCGGACATCTCACGGTGTCCGATGCCGACGCCGAGCACAAACCGTCCCGGATGGCGGCCGTCCAACCGGTGGAAGGCTTCCGCCACCACGTCGGCATCCTCGGCCCAGACGTTCACGATCGCGGTGCCGACCGTGATCGAGTTCGATCCGGCGAGCAGGGCTTCCGGGATGGCCAAGTCTCCCGGTGCATTTCCGGCAATCCACACCGTGCCATACCCGCTGTCTTCGAGGCCCTTCACGCGCGACGCAAGGGATCGTGTCTCGAAGTCCTGGACGAGTAGATAAGCACCGTAGCGCCCGAGTGGGGGAGTCGACATGTGAGATCCCAGCACCACTTCGTCGGTCTTTATTCCGCGAGGAGTGTCGCGCGGGAAACGTACAACCTAGCCGGCGTGCGCGGCCGCGACGACGCCGGTGACCAGCCGTGCGTGCCGCACGAGCAGGTCGTGCACGTGGTCGGCGCTGGCCGCGTCGGAGAGCACCTCGATGCCGTAGCCGTCCTCGAGGGCGACGAAGCCGCGGGCGAGGAACGCTGCCTCGTCGACAAGTGTGAACTCGCCGCTGGCGGAGCCTTCCTCCAGGATCTGCCGGTAGAGCTCGGTCTGGTCGGCGACGAACCGGCGTTGCTGCTGGTTTGCGTTGTCGTCGTGGAACGTCACGGGCAGTAGCTCGTAGAGCAGCCGGCTGGTCATCTCCGCCTCACCGGGAAATGGGACGCCCGACCGGATGCAGGCCTGCAGGCGCGGCCAGGCACCCTGCGCAGCGTTGACGCTGTCGCGCCGGTGCACGATGTAGGTGCTGGTGCCGCGCTCGAAGACGGCGGCCAGCAACTCGGCCAGGTCGGGGTAGTAGTAGAGCACCGAGGCCGGGGTCAGTCCGGCCTCGGCCGCCACGTCCCGCAGTCGCGCATTCGCCGCGCCTCGGCTGATCACCGCTTGCGCCGCCGCCTCCACGAGCTGGGCCCGTCGGGCGGCCTGGTCGCGAGGTCTGGCCATGGCTCCATCGTGGCACAGGGTTCGTTGTCTGCCCGCCGGCCCATTGACCGACCGCCATTCGTTATCTAAAGTTTGTTTAACAAATGTGTGACCGGCACCACGAAAGGGCCTCCCCATGGCAGCACCGCTCCCGATCGCGCTCGTGCAGGCGCCCGCCCTGCCCACGCGCGACCTCGACAGATTCGCCGCCGACGTGCGCACGCTGGTCGCGCAGCGGGCCGGCCCGCGCCTCGTCGTCTTCCCCGAGCTGCACCTCGACACCCCGGCCGTCGAACCCGGCGCCGCGGCGGTCGACCCGCGCGACCTCGCCGAGCCGATCGATGGCCCGCGCGGCGCCGCGCTGGCCGCACTCGCCGGCGAGCTCGGCATCTGGCTGGTCCCGGGCAGCGTCTACGAAATCGCCGACGACGGACTGGTCTACAACACGGCTCCGGTGTACTCGCCGGAGGGGGAGCGTATCGCGGCGTACCGCAAGATCGCCCCGTGGCGCCCGTACGAGACGTCCACGCCGGGAACCGAATTCGTCGTCTTCGACATCCCCGAGCACGGCCGCATCGGCCTCACCATCTGTTACGACGCCTGGTTCCCGGAGATCACCCGCCAGCTCGCCTGGCTCGGCGCCGACCTGATCCTCAATCTGGTGCAGACACCGACCGTCGACCGCGAGCAGGAGGTCGTGCTGGCCCGGGCCAACGCGATCGTCAACCAGGTCTTCGTCGCCAGCGTCAACGCCGCCGGCCCCACCGGCATCGGCCGCAGCCTCCTCGCCGACCCCGAAGGTCGGGTCCGCACCCAGGTGACGGGCGCCGAGACAGCCGTGCTCACCGACGTCCTCGACCTCGCGGAGGCGGCCCGGGTACGCCTTCACGGCACCGCCGGCCTCAACCGGCTCTGGGAACAGTTCCGCCCCGGCGACACCCCGGTCGCGCTGCCGCTCTACGGGGGGAAAATCGACCCCGAGACCTGGGGCGCCGGTCGCGGCGCCGCCGGCCGTGCCGTCGCCGACACCGAAGGGCGGTCCTGACATGTCCTCCGCTCCTGTCGCCGAGAGCCGGCGCACCGGCCTCGTCCCCCGCCTCAACCTGCCCTCTGTCGTCGTCTTCGGCCTGGCCTACATGGCGCCCGGTGTCGTGGTCTCGACATTCGGCGTGATCGCCGTCGCCTCGATGGGAGCCGCCCCGACGGCGTACCTCGTGGCCACCGTCGCCATGGCGCTGACCGCGCTGAGCTATGGGAAGTTGGCCCGATCCTTCCCGCGGTCCGGCTCGGTCTACACCTACGCCCGCAAGCTGCTTGGCTCCCGCATCGGCTTCCTGGCGGGCTGGGCGATCCTGCTCGACTACTTCTTCCTGCCGATGGTCGCCTGGTTGATCATGGCGCTCTACCTGAACGTCCAGTTCCCGGTGTTGCCCGTCTGGGCGTGGCTGGTCGTCATCATCGCTGTCACGACGGCGATCAATGCTTTCGGGATCGTGCTGGCCGACCGGGTCAACAAGGTGCTGCTCACCCTCACCGTTCTCGGCCTGATCGTGCTGGTCGCCGTCTGCGTGCACCACCTGGGCGGCGACTCGGCAGGCCCGAGTTGGCATGCGCTGTGGAACCCGGTCACCTCGATCGGCGCGGTCACCGCCGGTGCCGCCGTCGCGGCCTACTCCTTCCTCGGTTTCGATGCCATCAGCACGCTCAGCGAGGAGGTGCACGACGCCCGGCGCAACGTGCCGCGCGGCATCCTGCTCACCGTCGTCATCGGTGGCGCGATCTTCTTCGTCATCGCGCTGGTTCTGCAGTGGGTCCACCCCGGCGCCGTGTTCGAGGACGAGTCGACCGCCGGGTACGCCATCGCGACCGCCGCCGGCGGCAAGCACTTCGCCGACGTGCTCAATGTCGTCGGCCTGCTGGGTGGACTGGCCTCCTGCGTGGCGATCCAGGCGAGCACCAGCCGGCTGATGTACGTGATGGGCCGCGACGGAGTCCTGCCCCGGCGCACGTTCGGCTACCTCAGCTCGCGGTACCGCACACCGCTGTTCAACCTCGCGCTGATCGCGCTGGTCGGCCTGTTCGCCACGAACCTCTCCCTGGCGACCGCGACATCGTTCATCAACTTCGGCGCGTTCCTGGCCTTCGCGCTCGTCAACCTCTGCGTGGTGGCGATGTGGTTACGTCAGCGGCGCAGCGGCGAGCCGATGGGCGTGTTCGGCCACGTCGTGGTCCCCGTCGCGGGCGCCGCCGTGTGCCTCTATCTGCTGACGAAACTCAGCCACACCGCCATGTACCTCGGTCTGGTCTGGATGGTGCTCGGCGTCGCCTACCTCGCCGTGCTCACCCGGGGCTTCCGGCAGGAGCCGCCCGAGATGAGCATCGACGCTCAGAGCACCGGGCCGACGCCCGCGACCTCCTGACCTGGCTCCCACCGGCCGGCGCCTTCCTCCCGTATCCCTTCCGCGGGCGGGAGGCGTCGGCGTCACCCGGCGGCGACGTCCTGGCCGTACCTGGCTACGCAGAACGCGGCCAGCCGGTCTGCGAGCCCGGCCAGGACCGCCGCGGCGTGGTGGCGGCGGTCCCAGGCGGCGTAGAGCCGGATCCGGACGGGGCCGCCGGGCGCATCGATGCCGAGCGGGACGAGGTCGAAGCGCGGGTCGTCCGAGACGACGGCCACGCCGCGATCGGCCGCGGCGAGCGCCTGCGCCACCTGGGCATTGCCGCACTCGATGACCTCCCCGTATGTCAGGCCCGCATGGTCCGCGGCCGCGTCGAGCAGTGTGCGCGTACGGAACTCCTCGGTCAGCAGGACCAGGCTGCGGGTGACCAGCTCCGCCAGCGCGACCCGGCCGCGGTCGGCCCACGGGTCACAGCCCCGCACATACGCCAGCACGGGGAGCACCGCGAGCGGCCGTGACGCCAGCGCCCGCGGCGGCGGGCGGTGCACGATGGCGAGGTCGGCTCCGGAAGCGATCGCTGCCTCGGCGCCGCGCGGGTCCAGCCCGCGCAGCAGCGGGACCGGGTCGTCGCGACCGAGCGTGGCGATGAACGGAGCCAGCACGTCGGTCAGCGTCGTGGTCGGCACCGCGAGATGTAGCCGTCGCAGGCGCCCCGATGCCAGCGTGTGAGCGGCTTCTCCGAGCGCGTCCGCCGCACGCAGCAGCTCCCGCGCGCCGAGCAGGAACTCGTCGCCGGCGTGGGTAAGCCGCAGTCGCCGGCCGTCGCGCTCGAACAGGTGCAGCCCCGCCTGTATCTCCAGCTGGCGCAGTTGCCGGGACAGCACGGGCTGGGTGACGTGCAGTGCGGCGGCGGCACGCGTCGCTGAGCCTTCGTCCACGGTGGCGACGAAATAGCGCAGCAGTCGCAGGTCGATGCTCATGGCCTCACCCTATGCAATCCATGCCTCAGAAGCATGGAGATATTGTCGAATAGGTCTTGGACAGCATGGGAAACCCGGTCGAGCATGGACCCATGCCGCTTCCTCCGCTCGACCAGACCCGCCACCTCGTCAGCGCTCTCCCGGGGCCCCGCTCGCTGGCGCTGATGCGCCGCAAACACGCCGCCGTGAGCGCCGGCGTCGGGACGACCATGCCGGTCTTCGCGGCCCGCGCGGAGGGCGGCATCGTCGAGGACGTCGATGGCAACCGCCTCATCGACCTCGGCTCGGGCATCGCCGTGACCACCGTTGGTAGCAGCGCCCCGCGCGTAGTGCACGCGGTGAACCAGCAGGTCGAGGCGTTCACGCACACCTGCTTCATGGTCACGCCCTACGAGGGGTACGTGGCGGTCGCCGAGCAGCTGGCCCGCGTCACCCCGGGCGACCACGAGAAGCGCACCGCGCTGTTCAACTCCGGCTCCGAGGCCGTCGAGAACGCCGTCAAGATCGCCCGCGCCCGCACCGGCCGCGATGCCGTCGTGGTCTTCGACCACGCGTACCACGGCCGCACCAACCTCACCATGGCGATGACGGCGAAGACCATGCCGTACAAGTCGGGTTTCGGCCCCTTCGCCGGGGAGGTCTACCGCGCGCCGATGTCCTACCCGTTCCGCGACGCCGAGGAGGTCGACGGCAAGCTCGCCGCCGCCCGCGCCATCGCGATGATCGAGGCGCAGGTCGGCGCCGATCAGGTCGCCGCGCTGGTCATCGAGCCGGTCCAGGGCGAGGGCGGCTTCATCGTCCCGGCGCCGGGCTTCCTCGCCGCGCTGGCCGAATGGTGCACGGCCAACGGAGCCCTCTTCGTGGCCGACGAGGTGCAGTCCGGTTTCGGCCGCACCGGCACCTGGTTCGCCGTCGAGCACGACGGCGTGGTGCCCGACCTGCTGGTCAGTGCCAAGGGCATCGCCGGCGGCTTGCCGCTCTCCGCGGTGACCGGCCGCGCCGAGATCATGGACAGCGTCCACGCCGGTGGTCTCGGCGGCACCTACGGCGGGAACCCGCTCGCCTGCGCCGCCGCGCTCGCCGTCATCGACACCATCGAGGCCGACGGTCTGCTCGAGCGCGCTCGCCGGCTCGAGGAAACCCTCATCGGCCGGCTGCGCCGGCTGCAGGAGTCCGACCCGCGCATCGGCGATGTCCGCGGTCGCGGCGCCATGGTCGCCGCCGAGTTCGTCGACCCGGCAACCGGCAAGCCAGACGCCGCGCTCGCCAAGGCCGTCGCCGCCCACGCCCAGGCCCAGGGTGTCATCACGCTGACCTGCGGCACCTGGGGCAACGTCATCCGTTTCCTCCCGCCGCTCAGCATCTCCGACGAACTGCTCGACGAGGCGCTGACGATCGTCGCCGAAGGCCTGGAGCGGGCCCGATGACAGCGGTGGCGCATGAAGCGGGCGAGCGGACCGTCCTCGACGACGCCCGCGAGCAGCTGGCCAGTGCCGTCGGGACGCTCGGCTTCGGCCCGTCGGTGTTCGCGATGCTGGCCGAACCGCGCCGCGAGATCAGCGTGAGCATCCCGCTACGCCGCGACGACGGCACCAGCGAGGTGCTGCGCGGCTACCGCGTACAACACAACTACTCGCGCGGTCCCGGCAAGGGCGGAGTGCGCTTCGACGCCCGCGTCGACATCGACGAGGTGCGCGCGCTGGCCATGTGGATGACCTGGAAGTGCGCGCTGCTCGACGTGCCCTACGGCGGCGCGAAGGGCGGCGTGCGGGTCGATCCGCGGCGGTACAGCACCGCCGAACTGGAGCGGATCACCCGCCGCTACACCTCGGAGATCGCACCGCTGATCGGCCCGGACAACGACATCCCGGCACCCGACATCGGCACCGACGAGCAGACCATGGCGTGGATGATGGACACCTACTCCGCGGTCCGCGGTCACACGGTGCTGGGCGTGGTCACCGGCAAGCCGATCGCGCTGGGCGGCTCGAAGGGCCGGGCCGCCTCGACCTCCCGCGGTGTCGTCGCGATCGCCGTCGAGGCGCTGCACCACGCCGGCATCGACGTGCGGGGTGCCCGGGCCGCCGTCCAGGGCTTCGGGAAGGTGGGTCGCGGCGCAGCCCGCTTCCTGGCCGAGGAGGGTGTGAAGGTGCTCGCCGTGAGTGACGTCTACGGCGGCATCCACGACCGCAGCGGCCTCGACATCGCCGCCCTCGAGCGATACGTCGACGAGACCGGCAGCATCGTCGGCTTCCCCGATGCCGAGCCGATCTCTGGCGACGACGTGCTCACCGCCGACGTCGACCTGCTGGTCCCGGCCGCGGTCGAGGGCGTGGTGCACGCCGGCAACGCCGGCGAGATCCGAGCCCGGGTGATCGTCGAGGGCGCCAACGGCCCCCTGACCGGTGAAGCCGACCGGATCCTCGAGTCGCGCGGCGTGCTGGTCGTGCCCGACATCCTCGCCAACGCCGGCGGCGTGGTCGTGTCCTACTTCGAGTGGGTGCAGGCCAACCAGTCGTACTGGTGGAGCGAGGGCGAGGTCAACGAACGTCTCGTCGACCGGATGACCCGCACCTGGCGCGACGTCTTGGGCTACGCCCAGGAGCGCCGCCTGACCCTGCGCCTGGCCGCCACCTGCATGGCTGTCGAGCGCGTCCACCGAGCCCACGAGCTGAGAGGCCTCTATCCGTGACCGACCTGAGCACCCGATGTGAGGGCGACTCGCTCTCCCGCACCATCGCCTCGCTCGCCGCCGAGCACGGTGTGCTCGTCGGCGGGCAGTGGCGGACCGGCTCGGCCGGGGCCTTCGACGTGGAGGACCCGGCCACCGGCCGGGTGATCGCTTCCGTCGCCGACGGCGACGCCAGGGACGCGGTGGCCGCGGTCGACGCGGCCGCCGGGAGCCTGCGCGCCTGGGCGGCCGTTCCGCCGCGCGGTCGCAGCGAGTTGCTCAGCCGCGTGCGTGAGCTGATGCTCCGGGACGCCGACCGGCTCGCCGAACTGATCGCGGCCGAGAACGGTAAGTCGCTGACCGATGCGCGCGGTGAGGTCGGCTATGCCGCCGAGTTCTTCCGGTGGTACGCCGAGGAAGCCGTGCGCCCGCACGGTGACTACGGCTCCTCGCCGGCGGGCGGGACCCGCACGCTGGTCACCCACAAGCCGGTCGGCGTCGCCGCCCTCGTGACGCCGTGGAACTTCCCGGCCGCGATGGCCACCCGCAAGATCGCGCCGGCCCTCGCCGCGGGCTGCACCGTCGTGCTCAAGCCTGCCGGTGAGACCCCGTTGACGGCCCTGGCGATAGCTCGGCTGATGGCCGAGGCGGGGATCCCTGACGGCGTGGTCAACGTGGTGCCCGGCACCGATGCCGCAGCCATCGTGACGGCGTGGCTGGCGGACCCCCGGGTCCGCAAGATCTCCTTCACCGGGTCCACCGGGGTCGGCCGGATCCTGCTGGGTCAGGCCGCCGACCGGGTGGTGAACACCTCCATGGAGCTCGGCGGCAACGCGCCGTTCGTGGTGAGCGCCGGCGCCGACATCGCCGCTGCGGTCGAGGGCGCGATGCTCGCCAAGTTCCGCAACGGCGGTCAGGCCTGCACCGCGGCCAACCGCTTCTACGTCCACGCCGACGTGGCCGAGGAGTTCATCGGCCGCTTCGGTGCGGCGGTGGAGGCGCTCCGTGTCGGCCCCGCCGAGGAGGGCAGCGATATCGGCCCGCTCATCTCCGCCAAGGCGCTGGCAGGTGTCACTCGGCTCGTCGACGCGGCGGTGGAGCGCGGCGCCACCATCGCGCACCGCGCCGCGGTGCCCGAGAGCAGCAGCGGCCACTTCTATCCGCCGCTGTTACTCACCGGCCTCTCCGCCGACGACCCGCTCCTCGGCGAGGAGATCTTCGGTCCGGTGGCCCCGATCGTCGTCTGGAACGACCTCGACGAGCTGTTGGCCACCGTCAACGACACCGAATACGGCCTCGCGGCATACGTCTTCGGCGAGCTGGCCGAGGCGCTGCGCATCGGGGAGGCGCTCGAGGCCGGCATGGTGGGCGTCAACCGGGGCCTGGTCTCCGACCCGTCGGCCCCCTTCGGCGGCGTCAAGCAGAGCGGGATCGGGCGCGAGGGCGCCCGCGCCGGCCTCGAGGAGTACCTCGAGACGCAGTACCTCAGCGTCGACTGGAGCTGAGCCCGGATCCTGCCGACCGCGACACCACCGCAGCCCCCGGTTGACCCCCCGATCTGGGGTGCACCCGAACGGGATCCGACGGCACCATGGGCGCGTTGACCGAGACGCAGCTGCGCACAGGAATGAGGAGTCGACGATGACGCCGAGCGGGCGCTTGACGCGCTCAACGGGTCCGCTGTGGCTCGGAGTGGACCTGGGCACCCAACAGGCACGCGCGCTCGTCGTCGACGATGACGGACACGTCTTCGGAGCGGGATCGGCGCCGCTGACGAGTACCCGCGGGGCCGGCCGCCATGAGCAAGATCCCCGGCAATGGTGGGCCGCGGTCGTCGACGCGACCAGAGCGGCATTGGCGGGCCTGCCCGCGGACGCGGTAGCGGCCCTCGCGGTCACCGCCACGTCCGGCTCGGTACTGCTCGTCGACAGCGCCGGAAATCCTCGCACCGAGGCGTTGATGTACGACGATGCGCGGGCGGTGACGGAAGCGGGCGCCGTCGACGATGCCGGCGCGGCACTGTGGCGTTCCCTCGGGTACACGCATATGCAGCCCACCTGGGCATTGCCGAAGCTGTTGTGGCTGCTGAACAGACAACCGGAACTGGTCGACGATGCGCCGCGGCTGTGCCACCAGGCCGACCTGATCACCACTCGGTTCGTCGGTCATCTCGTCCCCACGGACGCCAGCAATGCGCTGAAATCCGGGTACGACCTTGTCCGGGAGCGGTGGCCCGACGAGGTGTTGACCATCCTCGGGATCCCGCGACAGCTGCTGCCTGCAGTGGTTCGGCCCGGCACAGTGCTCGGCCGGGTCGGTCCCGATGCCGCCGCGGTGACCGGTGTGCCCGCCGGAATACCGGTGGTGGCCGGGATGACCGATGGTTGTGCGGCCCAACTCGGTGCGGGTTGCGTCGGGATCGGCTCCTGGAATTCCGTTCTCGGCACCACCTTGGTGCTCAAAGGCGTTTCAGCCCAGCTGATTCACGACCCGGCCGGTTCGCTCTACTGTCATCGCGGCCCCGACGGAGCGTGGCTGCCCGGAGGTGCTTCGAACTGCGGGGCAGGGGTGGTGACCGAGTGGTTCCCGGGTGCCGACCTTGCTGACCTGACCGCGAGGGCGGCGAGGTTGCCCATCGGTCCGATGGCGTATCCGCTTCTCGCGCAGGGCGAGAGGTTCCCTTTCCGGGCACTGGATGCCGAGACGTTCCTGCTCGGTCGGCCGGACACCGGCCCAGGCGTGTTCGCCGCCCTGCTCCTCGGTGTCGCATGCCTGGAACGGCTCTGTTTCGACCGGGTCACCATGCTGGGTGCCCCGACGCACGGCACCCTGACCTTCACCGGCGGGGCGACCCGCAACGAGTATTGGTCGCAGATGCGGACGGACATGCTCGGCAGGCAGGTCCACATACCCGAACAGAACGAACCGGCCCTCGGCATGGCGATTCTGGCGGCGACGTCGAGTGGCCGTTCCGCCAAAGAAGCCGTCGCGACGATGGTGCGCCGGCGGGGGGAGCGAACACCGAACACCGCACGGGCATCCGAACTGACCGGGCGTTATGCCCAGTTTTTGGAAGCGCTGACAGCGCGCGGCTGGCTGGACAGCGCCACGGCGGCGTATGCAGCTGCGCGGTTGTAGCGGCTGCGCTACCCGGTGATCGCGAGCCCGGGATCGAACTGGGCCCGGGTGCGCACCGAAGCGGACGCCGCCGACACCAGCACCCCTGCATCGGAATCGTGGCCCTTGGGGAAGGTGATGGCGGCGCTGTCGGGATCCTCGCGGTGCGCCATCAACCAGTCGTACAGCAGCCAGTCCAGTGCGCAGGCCACGGTCAGTGGGTCCGCCTCGGCGCCACTGCGCACGCACGCCTCGATGACGTCCCGGTGCTCGCGCCGCGCGGCGTCCTTGTTCACCCCGGAGCTGTCGAACAGCATGGTGGACAACGTCAATGGATAGCGCTGTCCGGTCTCGGACCGAAGGATCCATCGACCGCCCTTCCAGGGCATACTCGGATCGACCAACTGCATCTCGCCGTAGCCGGCGATGACCCCGATGGGCGCTTCGTCGAGTTCACCGTCCAGGGGTGCCGGCCCCAGCAGTTCGAGAGCGAATCGCGCGCAGATGGAGAAGAGCGCCGCGGTGCCGATGATCTTGCCGGCCCGCACATCCGGTATCACAGCGCACGCGTCGGCAGATGACGCGTATTCGTACACGAGCCGGTCCAGGCACTGGTACAGGGCGGCAAGGTCGTCGCGTTCCGGTGGGGTGGGGAGCTTGCCGCCGCCCAACAGCTCGCCGAATCGCCCGGCGGCGATGATCAGCGCGTCGTCGAGTGCCTCGAGGTGAGTGGCGACGAGGCGATCGGGCTCGTCGTCGCCGGCCACCAGATGCTGCAGGGGAGTGGGCACGCCGGCCGAATCGGCCCAGTAGAAACCGATCTGACCGTCGGTCTGAACGATGCGCGGTCTCATCAGCGCAACCAGCGCAGGCGGCGGTTGGTGGCCTGCAGTTGTTGGTGCGTACTCGTTTCCAGCGCGGCGAACTGTTCGGCGGTCAGCCTGGCACAAACCCGTCCCCAGTGCATCGCGACGAGATCGCCCGTCGTCACCGGCGTGTCCGTCGGCGCTTCCTCACCGACATCCACCCGAACGGTGGACTCGGCGGGCAGGGACAACGCCGAGCCGTTCCAGGCCAGTTTGCGACACTCCACGACGGCAGTCACACCATCACTGGAAAGCACGGTGCCCCAGGTGATCCGGCAATTGTCCAAGACCGCCAACGGGTGCTCGTCCATGCCTTTGCCCAGCAGCCGGGTCCACGGGTACACACCCAGGACATGGAAGCCGTGGTTCGGTGCGGCCTCCTCGGCGAGGTCGGCGCTCAGGTGCGCCCAGTAGTGGCCGGCCTGAGGGCCGATCACGCCGAGCAGCGCCGCGGTGAACGCGTGCGGGTCCAGCTCCGCGCCCACGCCGCCGCCGAGCCAGTACGATTCGACGATCCGGTGATCGAGTGGGTCGGGGATTCCCGTCATCCGGGACAGGACCACCAGGTACGGCCAAGCGCCGGTGAATTGCCTTGCCGCGCGCTCGATATCAGCACGAGTACCGCCGACCAGCCGTGATGCGTCCGACGGTCCGCAGTAGCCCAGCCGGTTCGGGGCATATGCATAGTGCGCGAACATCAGTGCGCCGTCGGTGCCGGTGGCACCGCCGGTCACGTCGGCGCACCGTGGCCGATGAGCGTGGCGGCATCACGGTGCAGCCGGCCGAAGTTGTAGTAGGCCGCGCAGGCGCCTTCCGGGGAGACCATGCACGTCCCGATCGGTGTTTCCGGTGTGCACGCCGTGCCGAACACCTTGCACTCCCATGGTTTCAGGACGCCTTTGAGCACTTCGCCGCACTGGCAGGCCTTCGGGTCGGCCACCCGGATGCCGGGCAGCGCGAACCGCTGCTCGGCATCGAACTGTGCCAACTCATCGCGCAACCGCAGGGCACTTTGCGAGATGAAACCCAGACCGCGCCATTCGAAGTGCGGGCGCACCGCGAAGACCTCGCTCATCAGTGCCAGCGCGGCCGGGTTGCCCTCCTCGTGGACGACCCTGGAGTACTGGTTCTCCACCTCGCAGCGGCCCTCCCGGATCTGCCGGAGCAGCATCGCGATCGAGGCCAAGATGTCCAGCGGTTCGAAACCGGCTACCACCAAGGGTTTCTTGTACACCGCAGGCACGAACCGATACGGCCGGTTGCCGACCACCGTGGACACGTGGCCGGGCCCGAGGAAACCCGACAGACGCAGATCGGGGGACTCCAGTATCGCCTTGATCGGCGGAACTATCGTGACGTGATTGCAGAAAACGGTGAAGTTCGGCACGGCGAGTTCGCGGGCGCGCACCACGGTCACCGCGGTGGACGGCGCGGTGGTCTCGAATCCGATGGCGAAGAACACCACCTGCTTGTCCGGGTTGTCGACGGCGATCTTCAGCGCATCCAGGGGCGAGTAGACGAAGCGGACGTCGGCACCGTTGGCCTTGGCGTCCAGCAGGCTGCCATTGGATCCGGGCACGCGCATCATGTCACCGAAGCAGGTGAAGATGACCCCCGGCCGCTGGGCCAGCCAGATGGCGTCATCGACACGTCCCATCGGAATCACACACACCGGGCAGCCCGGACCGTGCACCAGCTCCACATTGGCGGGCAGCAGGTGTTCGATACCGTGCCGATAGATGGTGTGGGTATGTCCGCCGCACACCTCCATGAACTTGAAGTGTTCGTCGGGTCCGCCGGCGCCGGCCAGTGCGGTGATGGCGGACAATAACTTTCGCGCTGCCGCGGGGTCGCGGAACTCGTCAACGAAACGCATGGTGGTCTCCAGCTCAGATGATGGCGGATGAATCGAATGCTTGAATCTCGTCGGAATAGGCGTCACCGAGTTTCTGAACGGCCGCGAGCGTCAACAGCGCCTCGGACTCGTCGATCCTGGCCATCGCGAAGCCGACGTGGACCAGTACCCAGTCGTCGGGTTCTGGCATGTCCTTTTCCAGCAGGCGCACGCTGATCACCCGGCGCACACCGCTCACGTCGACCTTGGCCAAACAATTGGCGACATCGGTGATCTCGATGATCCGTCCCGGAATTCCCAAACACATGACGTGACCTTCCTCAACAGATGCGGGGTAGTGGGTCGCCGACGAGCATGTCCACGATGCGCGTGCCACCGAAAGCGGTGCGCAATACGACGGTGGCGCCGGGTTCCTCGGCGATGTGGCCGATCTCGATGGCCTCGCCGCCCCCCGGCTGAGCCCGCAGCGCGGCCAGCGCGGCATCGACTTCGGCGGGCGCGACGACGGCAAGAAACTTGCCCTCATTGGCCACGTACAGCGGGTCGATGCCCAGCATCTCGCACGCCCCGGCGACCTCCGGCCGCACCGGGAGCCGATTCTCCTCCAGCACCACCGCCAGGCCGCTCGCCTGCGCCAGTTCGTTACAGACCGTTCCGACGCCACCGCGGGTGGGGTCCCGCAGCCACCGGGTCGAGGGTGCCGCGGCCAGCAGGCTTTCGACCAGTCCGCTCACCGACGCGGTATCGGATTCGATATCTGCCTCGATCGCCAGATCCCCGCGGGCCAGCATCACCGCCATGCCATGGTCGCCGATGGTGCCGGAGACGAGCAGTCTGTCACCGGGCAGCACCTTGTCAGCGGTCAGTTCCCGTCCGGCAGGCACGAGCCCGGCGCCGGCCGTCGTGATGTACAGCCCGTCGGCGGCGCCGCGTGGCACGACTTTCGTGTCGCCGGTGACGATCTGGACCGACGCGGCACGGGCCGCGGACGCCATGTCCGCGACGATGTCCTTCAGGTCGGCAATCGGAAAGCCCTCTTCGAGCACGAATGCCGCTGTGAGCCAGGACGGAACGGCACCAACCATGGCCAGATCGTTGAGGGTGCCGTGCACCGCCAGATGCCCGATCGAGCCGCCGGGGAAGCGAAGCGGCTGAACCACGAACGAGTCCGTCGAGAACGCGATCCGCCGGCCGCCGGGCAGGTCGATCACCGCGCCGTCACCGAGCGAGTCCAGATGTGGATTACGAAACGCCTCGACGAAGACCGCGTCGACGAGCGCAGCCGACGACTTGCCGCCCGCGCCGTGGGCGAGGGTGACGACAGTGTCCCGCAGCCGGGGTCGCCGCCTGCGGAACGCCTCGATCCGTTCGATCACCTCACCTTCCCGGAACGATGGCCCCGAGGAGAGATATTCGGCTACGTGTTCGGTCATGGCCCTACCTCCGCTTGGACGGTGACCCAGAGTTGATAGCCGAGCAGGGCCTGTGACTCCTGAATCCGGTGCACGCTCTGAGAATCGACGACGAAGCACACATCGACGTCGGGGTTGTCGGCGAATGCACCACCGTCATAGCCCGCGAATCCGATGGTGTAGAGGCCGCGGCGACGCGCTTCCCGCAAGGCGATCAGCAGATCGGCAGAGTTTCCACTGGTCGACATCGCCACCGCGATATCGACCGGGCCCGCCCTGGCGATCAGCTGCCGGGCGAACACCAGGTCGAACCCCACATCGTTGCCCAGCGCGGTGAGCACCGCTTGGTCGGCGGCCAGTGACCAGGCCGGCAGCGGCCGGCCGGCGGCCGGTTGGGCGAACAAGGCGGCGATCGTCGCGGCATCCGTCGAACTGCCACCGTTGCCGAAGGTGAACATCCTGCCGCCGGCGGTGAACCGGCGGGCCAGCTCGGCGCCGGCTTTGTCGAGCAGCTCACGGCAGGCCTGCACGCTCGACAGCCGAAGGGCTGCACTGTCGGCGGCTTTGGCCTGAGCCGATCTGCTGAGGTCGGCCAGCAGCGCGCCGGCGTCGGATTCGTGTGAATCGATGAACGGGTACAGGAAATTGGTCGCTTCGTCGAGCGGATCGACGTCGAAATCTTGCCGGCTCATCGCGTCACTCCTCGGCCATCGTGCTGATCACCATTCCGGCGTGCACCAACACCAGGTCGCCCGCGGCCAGCGGTCCGACCAGCGTCGCCAGCACCGTTTCGGTGCCGTCGGCAGAGCGCACCGTTGCCGTTCCATCGGTGGTGGTGGCGATCACCTCGGCGAGGCGGCCCTCATCGCTACAGGTGATGCACACCTCTTCTGTGCATTCCTCTTTCGAGACGGTCAGCAGCCCGGGGTGTTCGAAACACACATGGGTCAGTTCCCACAGCAGGTGGTACATCAGGACGAATTCGCCCGTCGCGGGCAGCGTGGGATCCGGATCGTCGAGCCAGAGCACGTGGTCGGCGGCGCCTGGAGCGGGGCGGGCACCGTTGCCGATCCAGATGGTGGTGACACCCCAGGCCGGGGCGCGCCGCATGATGGCCGAGACCACGGGATCGTCCGCGGCCGCAACGGCGATCACCACATCGCCTCGCCGGGCCGACACCCGCACCTGCCCGACCAGGTCGGTGCCGGTCAGCGCGACCGCCGGGAGGGCCCGCTTCCCGACGATGACCGGGTGCACGAACTCCACCGCGATGTGCTGGGCGTGCGGCGGGAACGCCGGGGCGACGCACCACGCCGTGGCGGAATCGCAGAACCGCCGCGCCAGCGCGAGCGATGCGCCGGCCAGGTCGGCGGACAGCGGGGCCGATATCCCCTGCGGCGCCACGGTGGTCATGACACCTCCTGCTCGCCGAAGACCCCATACTCGCGCATGGTGGCCAGGGTCAGTTGCGCCGACTGCTCGTCGATACGAGTCAGGGCGAATCCCGCGTGCAGGATCGTGTAGTCACCGACCGCCAGGTCGGGAAGATAGGCCAACGATGCGGTTTTCACCTCGTCGCCGAAGGCCACGTGGGCGAACCGTCCACCGGTGGGTGCATCCCAGATTTCGGTGATGCGACCGGGTATCCCTAAACACATCGCGGTGTCCTTTCGCCGAGTCGGTGGTGTGCAGTATCGGGCCCGGATTCGGCCAGCGCGGTCAGCACCGAAACCGCCGCCTGACCCAGTGCCAGTCCGCCGTCGTTGGGCGGCACTTTGCGGTGGATCAACACGCGAAACCCAGTCTCCTGCAACAGCTGCCGGCAAGATCGGAGCAGCAGCACATTCTGGAAGACCCCGCCGGTCAGACCCACCGTGCGGGTGGCTCCGGCGACCTGTTGGACGACTTCGGTGACGGCGACCGCGACGGCGTGGTGGAACCCGGATGCCAGTGCGGCGGTGTCGGCACCGTCGGAGGCGGCCGACGCCAACGCCGCGATCAGCGGCACCGGATCGAGCACGCCGTCCGGGCGCACGTCCACCCGCAGTGGCACCGGTCCCGGCACGGCGATGTCAGCGCAGGCCGAGGTGGCCAGCGATTCCAGCTCGATGGCCGCCTGACCTTCGTAGTCGATGTGCTGGCGTACCCCGAGCAGCGAGGCCACCGCATCGAACAACCGGCCCATGCTGGTTGTCGGCACGCACCCGCGGCCGGTCGCGAACTGGGTTCGCAGCAACCGCAACTCGGCGCTGGTGGCCGCAGCTACCGGCRCCATATCCGAGTGCCACGGCACGCGGGCCTCCCACAAGTGGGCCAGCCCCATCCGCCACGGGTTGCGTACTGCTGCGTCGCCGCCGGCCAACGGCACGGCGGCAAGGTGTCCGGCGCGGGTGAACCGATGCGAGTCGTGGTCGAGGCGCAGAATCTCACCGCCCCATACGGTGTCATCGCATCCGTAACCCGTGCCGTCGAACGCGACCCCGATGATCGGCTCGCCGAGCATGCCGTGTTCGGCGAGAAGTGACACCACATGCGCGTGATGGTGTTGCACCAGATCCAGCGGCCGCCCGCCGGTGTTGTGCTCGGCCCAGTTCCGGGTCACGTACCGCGGGTGCAGATCGGTGGCGATGCGGGCCGGCTCGCGACGGATCTCGCTGAGCTGGCGCACCGACTGCGTGAACGCTTTGAGCGTGGCCACACTGCCCATATCGCCGATATGGGCCGAGCAGAACGCGCGGCGTCCGTCGGTGAGGCAGAACGTGTTCTTGAGCTCGCCGCCGACGGCCAGGACAGGCGGTCCATCCCGGCCCAGGTCGATGKGCAGCGGCGCATAGCCGCGGGAGCGTCGGATCGGCAGTTCGTGGCCGTCCACGACACGGACGACGGAGTCATCGCACGGTATGTGGATGGGCCGGTCATGGTCGAGCACGGCATCGGCCAGCGCGGGTAAGCGGCGAGCGGCGTCCTCGGCGGTGCAGCAGATGGGTTCATCGGAGCGGTTGGCACTGGTCAACACGATGGCATCGATCGCGTCGGCGCCGGAGTCCGGTGCCGGCGTCAACAGCAGGTGGTGGATCGGTGAATACGGCAGCATCAGCCCGATCAAGGGGCTTCCCGGGGCCACGCCGGCGGCGACCGGCGCAGTATCCCGGCGCCTCAGCAACACGATGGGCCGCGCCGAGCTGGAAAGAACCCGCACTTCCGCAGCGTCGATATGTGCGTACTGTCGCGCCACGTCGAGATCACGGACCATGAGTGCAAAGGGCTTGCCGCCCCGTGCCTTACGTCGTCGCAGAGCGGTGACCGCCCCATCGTCGCCGGGTCGGCACGCGAGGTGGTAGCCGCCGATGCCCTTGACGGCAACGATGTGTCCAGCGGCCAGGCGCCGCCGGGTGGCGGCCAGCGCAGCATCGACACCGTCGACCCGCCCGCCCGGACCGGTGAACCACAGGGACGGTCCGCAGTCGGGGCAGGCGATGGGCTGGGCATGGAATCGGCGGTCTGACGGGTCGTCGTACTCCTCGGCGCAACGCTCGCACATCGGGAAGCCGGCCATGGTGGTGGCGGGCCGGTCATAGGGCAGGCCCCGGATGATCGTGAATCGCGGACCGCAGTCGGTGCATGTGATGAACGGGTGGTGATGACGGCGGTCGGCGGGATCGAACATCTCGGCGAGGCAGAGGTCACATATCGCCACATCCGGCGGGATGGCGGTGGGGACCGATGCCGATGTACGGCTGGTGGCGATCTGGAAACCACTGTGCCACTGACTATCGGAGCGAATCTGCCGACTCGACACATTGTCTATCACCGCGAGCGGTGGTGCATCCAGACGCAGTCGTTTGCCGAATTCGGCGATGGTGGCAGCGGGGCCCTCGATGTCGATGAACACTGTCGCCGAGTCGTTGCCCACGACGCCGGCCAGACCGAGTTCGGTGGCGATCCGATGTACGAACGGCCGGAAACCGACGCCCTGTACGACACCGGTCACGATGAATCGGTGCCGGGTGGCCGCTGCGGGCAATCCCTGCGGTGACATCAGTGCCGCCGCCAGATCATGATGCGGTTGTTGCCCGAATCGGCCACCGCGAGGCGGTCACCGCGCAACCACACACCGTACGGCCAGCACAGGGAGTCGTGAGTGACGGCGTCCCAGCGATTTTCGCCATTGGCGGCGAATGAGGGTTGCGCAAGCACGTGATCGGCGGGGCGGCCGTCGGCCGGCAATGCGTCCCACAGCAGGATGCGGTTGTTGGCGGTGTCGGCGACCGCCAACCGCTGCGCCGGTGCGCCGGCGGCGTCGAGGCAGACGGAGTACGGGAAACGGAGCCGGTCGCCCTTCTGGGGGCCGTACGGCCATTCTTGGGCCGTCGTGAAATCCGGCTGTCCCAGAACCAGATCGGCGGGCTGGTCGCCGGAGGGCGGCGGCGACCAGCCCAGGACCCGGTGATCACCGGCATCGGCGACCAGCAGCAGCCGGTCGGTGCCGGTGAGACTGTGTGGCCAGCGGAAGCTGTGCGGGCCCACCTCTTCGCCGCGGTTCTCCTCACGGTTGCGGGCATCGGGCTGGCCCAGCACGATATCGGCGGGTTCACCGGGTTCGGGTATTCCGCCGCTCCAGCCGAGCACCCTGCGGTTGCCGGTGTCGGCGACCCAGAATGTCGATCCGATCATCGCAACGCCGAACGGCCAGTACAGCGTTGCTGCGCTGCACTCATGTCCGGAGTTGGGTTCCACGGATGACAGGTCCGGTTGGCCGAGCACCAGATCGGGTGGGGTGCCGTGCTCTTCGGGAATTTCACGCCACACCAGGATGCGGTGGTGCCAGGCGTCGGCCACGATGAGTTGCCCACGGTGAATCAGCACTCCGGTGGGCAGATTCATCCCGTTCTCGGGGCCACGGCCGCCGGCGGCGCGTCCCTCCGACGTGGCATCGGCCTGGCCGAGCACCACATCGGCGGGCTGTCCGTCTCGGGTCGGGACACCGTTCCAGATCAAGACCCGGTGATTGCCCGAATCGGCGGCGACCAGATGATCGTCGTCGAAGAACACACAGCGCGGGGAGTACATCCAGGCCGGGGTGGGGCTGGCAGCCGGCAGCGTCAGCCCGCCCGACGCGGGTGCCCCCAACCACACCTCGGGAACCCAGCCGCCCGTCATGTCGGGCCCGACGGCACCTGCAGGGCGCGGTGTCGCCCGGGAAAGACTGGTCCGTACCGTGAGGCTCGTCATGGACCGACTCGGATCCAGATCTGACCGTTGTTCACCCGCAACGGCAGCTGCTCCAGCTGGGCTTCCGGCGCCGTGAGGCATTCGCCGGAACCGGCGTCGTAACAGAAGCCGTGCCACGGACAGGTCAGGGTGCCGTTCTCGGCGTCGAACACCGCGTTGTCCAACGGCAGCGCCTCATGCGCACATTCGTTGACATAGCAGGACAATTGCCCGCTCTGGCTGACCAGTAGCACCGACACCTCCTGCCCGGTGGGCGGTGTGGCCAACAGCTTGGCGACCAGACCGTTGTCGGGCATGTCGGTGACGGCGCCGGCCTGCGCCCAACCGTCCTCGGCATGAACGGTCGAGAACAGCGATTCCGGCGCGATCACCGTCTGCTCGGGCTCATTGGGGACGACCTCGATGCCGTTGATCGACGCGACGCCCTCGACCAGCGCCTTTTCCACCAGGTTGCGCAATGTCACCGATGACATCGAACACCCGTTGCAGGCGCCCGTCAGGCGAACGAATGCGATGCCGTCGTCGATACGCACCAGGGTGACATCACCACCGTGTCCCTGCAGCTGTGGCCGAACCTCCTGAAGTGCCTTGGCGGCCTCCGTCATCGGGTCCGGTCGCACGATCTGGTGCAGTGACAACAGCAGATGCACCACCGGGTCGTCGACGAGGTCGAACAACACCGGCCGGGTGGCATCGCCGGCTCGCAGGCTGCGCACGATGGTCACCAGACCGGCGCGGTGGATCGCCTCGACCGCCGCCTTGAGTTCCTCGGCAACGGTGCGCGCGGCCGGATCCAGTGCCTCCAGCGCCTTGACGGCGTCGTCGACTCGGGTCGCCAGCTGTTCGAAGGTCGGTTCGGCGGTCACCGCCGGCGGTGCGGCGGTGAGCTGCGGCACGGTGGTGGTCATCCCGGCACCTCCGAGTCGGTCCCGGAAAGCACGCTCTGGCGGGCGATCTCGTCGAGCACGCCGCGCACCGTGCGCACCGAGTCGTTGTCGCCGAGGTCCTCGAACAGGAACCGGGCCTCGTAGAGTTTCGCCTTCGCCTCGTCGAAGACACCGAGATGGGCCAGCACATTGCCTTGGTTGGCCAGGACTCTGGCCCGGCCGAGGGGGTCGGTGTCGCGGTCGCGGGTCTGCAGAACGGACTCGTAGATCTCGACCGCCTCGACCAGGTTCTCTTTCTGATGTCGCGAAGGCGTGTACACCAACGAGTTGGCCAGGTTGAGCTGGACGCTGGACCACTCCTGCAGATGTGTTTCGCGACTGTAGACCGTCAATGCCGCCCGCAAGGACTGTGCCGCCACCCCCAGCCGTAGCTGACCGGAGGCTTCCACCATCGGCATGGTCAGGTACGCGGTGGCCAGCCCGGAGTGCGCGGCGGCCCACATCGTGGGCGCATCTTCACATTTGATGAGCTGAAGCGCCGCGTGATAGTGCGGAACCGCGGCCGGTAGCATTTCTGGGTGGTCATCCGCCTGTTCGTGCAGTGCGCCGGCCAGATAGAGGTGTACTTCGGCGCGCTCCACTCGCAAGTCGTCGGCATTGTCCAGATCGGCCAGTGCCCGCTGCAGGCGGGGGACGCAACTGGCATCGCCGATGTCCCGGCACACCGCCGCTGCCGCGCCGCGCAGCAGCCCGGTCAGCGGGGTGGACGCCGTGGTGCTCAGCTCGATGGCCCGGTCGAGCAATTCGACTGCCGCAGCGGGGTTCTGCTCACCCAGCGCGTGGCTTGCCTGGGCGGCCAACACCGCCGCGGCCACTTCGCCATCGGCGTCGTCGGATCGCGGTGGGATGTCGGTGCGGCCGAGCACGAACTCCACCACGTCGACCAGAACCGCGAACTCGCCGAGTTCGGCGCGCAGTTGCCCGGCGTCGACGCTATCCGGGTCGAGCACGAAACGGTTGTAGAGAGTTACCGGGTCGGGGGTGTCACCCGCGGCGGCCGCCAGCGATCGGACGGCCGCTTCGCGATCACCTGCCGCCGCCAGTTCGTGCGCCCGCAGGGCCGGGGGCCAGTGCTCGGGGAGCCGGCCCTGCAGCATCGCGGCGCGGGCCTGTTCGGTGTCGGCACCGGCCGGTATCAGCAGGTAGCCGAGCGGCAGCGGAAATGTGCCCAGCGGCTGTGGCCGCACCGCGATTTGGGATTGCACCAGTGCGTCAACCATTGAGAGGTCCTCGGATGTCACGTTCGGCGGCCCGTTTGATCATGCGTGCCGAAAGCTCGGCGCGGGCCTGGGTGGGGTGGGTGTCGATGCGTTTGCGCACGATGCCGTCGGCGAACACCACGATGATGTCGACAGCCCATCGGCCGCGTTCGGGTACGACGACGGTCTCGACGGCCAGTGCGTCGTCGGCGGTGCTGTCCTGGCGCCTGCGCGTGCGTGGTGGCGTGGGTTTTCCGTCGTTCTGGTCGCCCTCGTTGTCATCGGAGTGCGGCTGGGTATCGGATCGGTCGGCCATGATCAGCACTTCTGGTGCTCCAGCGGGATGCGCAGCGCGCCCTGCACGTCGTCCCAGAATGCCCGACGGGTACCGGCGGGAATGCTGTCGTCGAGCAGCTCGCGCACCAGCAGGGCGCGGTCGCCGGCGGGGGTGCGCTGTTTGAGCAGCAGCCCGCCGCTACGCGGCCCGCGCAGCGGCAGCAACCAGAGTTGCTCGTCGCGCACCATTCCGGCCGCCACGTGTGACGGGAACCGGGCCGCGGACAGCTGTGCCCCCAGACGCAGGTAGCCGTCCTCGGTGAATTCGACGGTGGTCTCGTCGGGGTCGACCGGTCGCAACGGTGAAATGTATTCGGATTCCAGTATTTCGATCACCTGCTCCATGGCCGTGGTCACCGCCGGTGACAGGTCGGCTCCGAACGACACATCGGCAGCCTCGATGAGGAAGACGGTGATGTCGGTGGGGCATGCGTCGCCCAGCGCCCAGCGTGCGAACGCGATGGCATGGTCCCAACGGAACGAGTGCGTATGGAGGCCCTGCAGCGGTGGCAGCTCGGCGAGCTCGGCACCCGGGACGCGGTACGTGGTTCCGGCCGCGGCGCCGGTGGCCGATGCGTCGATGATGACCACCTTGCCCGCACCGCGCATCTGGAACGCGACATCCATTCCCGCGGTGCCGCCGTCGACGATCCGAAGTCCTTCGGGCATACCGCGTTCCCACAGGTGACGGACCAGGATGGGGCCCACTCCGTCGTCACCGCGCAACAGGTTTCCGCACCCGACGACCAGCACGTCGCATCCCGGTGGGTCGAGCAGTGGATCCGACTCACCGGGATGCGTGCCGTCCGGGGTTGTTGACGTGGGACTCACACCATTCCGTTGATGACAAACTTCGACAGCTCGCGGCCCGTTTTCCCGTCGTAGGCGTGCACCGTGCACACCAGGCAGGAGTCGAAGCTACGGGCCACGTGTCCCAGTTCCACCGGATCGTCCACGTCGACGATCGGGGAGCCGACCAAGGCGTTCTCGATGGGGCCGAGCACCGACTCGCCGTCGCGCGGCCCGATGTTCCAGGCGGTCGGCGTGACGACCTGATAGTTCTTGATCTTGTTGTCCTCGATGACGATCCAGTCCGACAGCGACCCGCGGGCCGCCTCGGTGGAACCGAAGCCTTTGCCCTCGGCGTGCTCGGTGGGCTTGGTGTAGAAGCTCTCCTTGAGGTCGAGCTGGTTGAGCCATTCCCGAGTCCACTTGTAGTACTTCGGCGCCTCATGCATGCGGGCCAGCTGACGGACGAACACGCTGGGCCCGATCTTGTTGTACAGATCGACGAACAGGGGGTCGTTGTCCTGGTGCGCAGCGGGATTCGGGCCGCCGGCGGCCAGCCGGCGGGCCAGCGGCCCGGCCTCCAGGGGCACCGTGCCCAGATCCGGCACGTCGTAACGGGGTGACTTCGCCCAGCTGTACTTGCCCTGTTTACGTCCGGCCTCCGGGTCGACGGGAATGGTCTCCCCGTCGAACGGATGCAGCGGACGGTCGCCTTCGTAGAAGGAATGTGTCACATCCTCGGTGACCCTGGCCTGATCGAACTCGGTCCACTTGCCGCCGGCGAAGATCCCGGACCGGCCGATCAGCGCGTCGTTGCGCCCATCGATGGTCGGGTTCTCATAGAGCGACGGTTTGAAATAGGTGCCCGTGGCAATGTAGTTGCCGACTCCCTGACCGTATTTGTCCAGGCCGACATCCAGGCAGAACCGGATGAAGAAACCGCAGTCGCTGTTGTGCTGTTCTTCGTTCTCGTCGACCCATTCCAGGATGTCTTCCCAGGTCTTGTTCTCCAGCCAACGGTCGACCGAGCAGCCGAGCCACTGCTTTTCCAGCCAGTTGTCCTTCCAATGCTCCAGGATGGCGATCGAACGGGTCACATCGGACAAGGTCGGAGCGCACATGACTCCGCCGGGCACCATGAAGCTGGAGTGCGGCCACTGGCCGCCGAAGATGGCGTACACCTCAACGGGTTTGGCCGACAGCACCACACCGGGTTGATAGCTGGTACCGACGTAGGGCGCGAACCGGCGCACCGATTCGGCGTACAGCTTCGACTTCGCGTAGTTCTTGTTGGTCAGGTCGATGGCGAACAGCGCGTAGAAGTAGCGCGGAATGGACTGCAACGTCTCGGCGGCCTGGCAGATGTTGCGGATCAGTGTCGCGTTGGGTGGCATATGCGTGCGCCACGCGGTGTCGAGAGCATAGGCCGACTTGTACAGGTGGCTGCCGCCACATATGCCGCAGATCCGTGGGCAGACGACCAGGCCGGCTTGCGGATCTTTGCCGCGGAGAATGATTTCGAAGCCACGGAACATGGCGGCCTCGGTCCACGCCGACGTGACCACCCCGTCTTCTATGGTCACGCGCACGTCGAGGTCACCCTCGACGCGCCCGAGTGGGCTGACAAAAAGATCGAGCGCGGTCATGGGTGTCCTTTCGAGACTTCGGTTCTGGGGCTGCGGCTGGGCGGTGTTAGACGACGAACATGTCTTCTTTGGACCACTGCGGTGCCGCGATGCGGGCCGCGGCGGCGTGCGCCATGTAGGTCAGGTGGTCGCTTCCCTCCGGGACCTCCTTGGGGATCATCCCGCTGACCTTCTGAGTCTTGAACACCGTGCCGGGGGCCAGGTCGAAATGGGGGAACTCGGGTTCGGTGCAGCCCAGGCACGGCATGCCGGCCCGGGTCTTCGACGACTGCCGGTTCCACAGGATGCGATTGCACGGTGAGTGGGTCATCGGACCGCGGCACCCGAATTCGTAGAACAGGCAGCCGGTGCGGGTGCCTTCACCGAAGGACATCGTCGACTGCTTGTACTCGAAGAATTGCACACGGGTGCAACCGGTCTGGGTGAAGGTCTTGAAGAAGGTCTCGGGTCGGTGCAGCTCGTCGAGCGTGATATCACCGGCCCGACCGGTCGCCAGGGCGACGATGATCTGGGTGATCCAGTCCGGATGGGCCGGGCAGCCGGGCACATTGATCACCGGCAAACCCATCTTCGAGGTGAAGTTCGGTCCGAGGAAGCCGCCCTTCTTACGCTTGTGGAACTGCAGGCCGGTGGATCCGGACGGATTGGGCTCCATCGCCGGAATGCCGCCCCAGCACGCGCAATCGCCGATCGCGACGACGATCTGTGCGGCGTTGCACAGGTCCACGACCCAGTCCTTCATCGGCCGGTCGGCGAAGATGTCCATCCGGCCGGTGCCGTTCGGCGCCTCGATGACCGAACCCTCGAAGACGAAGATGTCGAGCGGTCGCTCACCGCGGGCGCAATCCCAAAACACCTTCTGGGCATTGGCGCCGAGCTCCAGTCCCAACGACGGGTGCCACAACAGATCCAGTCCGAAGTCGACGATGAGGTCGACGACGTTGGGTTCCTCGGCGTTCAGGAACGACATCGTGTTGCCGCTGCACGCGCCTCCTTGCAACCAGAGCACGGACGCCATGGGAACTCCTCTCGAAAGATTGTCGGATTCAGGTTGTTTGATGGTTTTGGTGACTTCTTCGGCGGGCGCGGTCAGCGATGTGGACCGCTGCTACGGGCTGTCGGTGGGCGGCGCCAACCGCTTACCGAATGCGCGTGCCACCTGGATCATGAAGCCGAGTCCTCGTGATACGTCGGGATCCTTGGTCACTCGCATCAGGCCGAAGACGCCCTTGGGGCCACGTGAATCGGCTTCGGCCGCCTTCTTTCCTTCCAAGAGCGCGTCACCGGCTTGAGCCAGCACATCTGCGGTCTGGGGGTCGATCAGTGCCGAGTGCAGCAACCGATCCAGGGCGGGTGCGGCGTCGAGTGCCGCGGACGCCAGGCGGGTGACCGTATCGGTGAGCGCGGCCACGTCGATATCGGGGAAGGAGCGTTCGCCCGTGGCGGCGACCAGGCCCTGACGGGCGTCGGCGACCGTGGCCGATACCGAGTCGCCGATGACCTCGGCGCGGCGGACAAGCCCGTCGACCGACACGATGAGAATTGCCAGCAAATCAATGTGGTCGAGGATGAGCGACAGCGATGACGCGACACCAGGGTCGTCGAGTCGTTGGATTAGTCGATCACCCGGGGTCTCGGCGAGGAGGTCAGCCTCGCCGGCACCCGGTGCGAGCGCAGCGTGTACAGCCACTCAATCCTCCTCGTTCAGTGTGTCGGTGCTCACACGGTAGACCGGGGGCGGGCGCGGGCCTATCGCATTAGCGCAATTCCTGTCAGAATTGCGCAGACATAGGCTCGTAAATGCGCGCAATAGGTCGCGGAATATTGAATGATCGCCGCAGACTCTTAACAGATTGGTCCATTTGTCTACCGCGGAATAGTTAGGTTGCGGTCATGTCACGGCTGACCAGGCTCGGGTTCATCGACACCCGCCGGACCAGCGACCCGGTGCGGCGGAAGGTGCGTTCCCGCGGTGTGCCGCCAGCTCTGGCAAACTCCGAGATCTTCTATACCGAGAATGTCCGAGAGGCCGCCGCCCTGCTGGGAAAGGCACTCGCGCCCGGCCGCATAACGGTGGAGAGCGAGGACTCGGGGTTCGCGGCGAGCATGCACGGGGTGCGGTTGCGCAATATCAGCATGCTGTATGTCGACCTGCACGTGCGCGCCACGCTGGAGATTCCGGTGCTGGGCCCGTACTTCGGCGTGCACATGCCCATGAACGGACGCGCGGTGTGCGCGCACAACGGACATCGGTTCGAAGCGACCACAATCTGTGCACTGGTGACCAGCCCGGGTACGCCATTGACGATGGAACTCGACGAGGATTCACCGCAATTGCTGTTCCGCATCGAGGAGCCGGCGATGCGCGAATACCTGATCCGGCTGCGCGGTCGGCGGCTGTCGCGGCCGCTTGTCTTTCATCCGGAGTTCGATCTGACAAGTGAGGTGGCGGTGCGCTGGCACGCGGCAGTGCAGTTGCTGCACACCGAGGTTTACCACGAGGGATCGCTGGTGCAGCACGGCCACGGGATCAGCGGGATCGAGGAATTGTTGATGAACAGTCTCCTGCATATTCAGCCTTCGACGTACCACGAGGAGTTCGTCCGCCCTGCAGTACAATCCGTTCGCCCCGTGGTCGCCGACGCGATGAAATACATCGATGCACATTTGGCCGAGGCGATCACCATGGATTTGATCGCCCGCGCCGTCCATATGAGCGTACGGTCCGTCCAGCAGGGCTTCCGGGACGAGTTGGGTATGTCGCCGATGACCTACGTGCGTGACCGGCGCCTCGAGCGGGCGCATCACGATCTTGCCGATGCGATGCCGGGGGACGGGGTGACGGTCACCGGTGTGGCGACGCGGTGGGGCTTCAACCACTTGGGCAGTTTCGCCGCGGAGTACCGCAAGAGGTGGGGGGTTACTCCTTCAGAAACGTTGCGGCAGTAGTGCATTCTGCGGTGTATGGTCGCTCATCTGAGGAGGACAAGGTGCACGAACTGTCTATCTGCAATTCGATGGTGCGCATCGTGCAGAGTCATGCGCAGGGACGGACTGTCCGCGCGGTCAACATCCGGATCGGGGCAATGCGGCAGATCGTCCCGGAAACCCTGGTCTACTGCTGGTCGCTGGTGACCGAAAGCTCTGATCTGGCAGGTGCTGAACTCCTGGTCCAGCGTGTCCCGGCCAAGATCCGATGCGGCGTGTGCGGCCGCGAGCAGATTCTCGACCAACCCGTCCTCAAATGCGAGGGTTGCCCGGACGGACACCTCGACCTGGTCGAAGGCGACGAATTCCTGATCACTTCACTCGATTTGGCGGAGGTATGAGCCCATGGGCAGATTTCATCGGCACGAGGACGGCACCGAACACGATCACGATCACGATCACGACCATGACCACGGTCATGACCACCAGGACCCGGTGTATGAGCACGGCGACCACTCCGGATACGTGACGGGAGCCGACCGGGTGGTGGTGCTGGAAAGCATCTTCGCGGAGAACGACAGGACCGCGGCCGCCAACCGGCGTGACTTCGACGAGGCCGATGTCACGGCGGTGAACTTGATGTCTTCACCCGGTGCCGGCAAGACCACACTGCTCGCAGAGACCCTGCGCCGACTGCAGGGCCGGCTGCGCACCGGAGTCATCGAAGGTGACATCGAGACCAGTATCGACGCCGACCGCCTCAGCGGATTGGGCGTAGCAGTAGCTCTGATCAACACCGCCGACGGGTTCGGCGGGGAATGTCATCTCGACGCTCCCATGGTGCGTTCTGCGCTACCACGCGTTCCGCTGCAAGACCTCGATCTCCTGGTGATCGAGAACGTGGGAAATCTCGTGTGCCCCGCGGAATTCGACGTCGGATCTCATGCCAGTGCCATGGTGTACTCCATCACCGAGGGAGAGGAGAAGCCTCTGAAATACCCGGTGATGTTCCGGTCCGTGGACCTGGTGTTGGTGAACAAGATGGATCTGTTGCCTCATCTCGACTACGACCTGGCGGCATTTCACGCCAACTTGAAGGCCGTCAATCCGGGCGTCGCCGTGATCGAGACCAGTGCCCGTACGGGTGTGGGCGTCGACGCGTGGTGTGACTGGCTGTCTGCCCTCCGACCATGAGCCACCCGAGCCGCCACCCAGATTGGGGATGGCTGATAGATTCCCGCGAGTCATTCTCGGAGCCATGCTGACTGAACGCACCACCTTGGTGCAATTTCTCATAGAAGAGCGTCGACGGCATCCCGGAGCGTCGGGCGAACTCAACCGCCTCGTGGTGGATGTCGCGTTGGCCTGTAAGGCGATCGCGAATCGGGTGGCAGGAGGCGCACTGGGCGGGGCCCTCGGTTCAGCCGACGAGGTCAATGTGCAGGGTGAAACCCAGCAGAAGCTGGACGTGTTGGCCAACGACTACTTCCTTCGCGCCACGGAATGGAGCGGATACGTCGCCGGCATGGTCTCCGAAGAGCTGGCGGAACCGTATCGGATACCGGACTGCTT
This sequence comes from Mycobacterium sp. P4_H6, assembly GCF_056400845.1. Taxonomy (NCBI): domain Bacteria; kingdom Bacillati; phylum Actinomycetota; class Actinomycetes; order Mycobacteriales; family Mycobacteriaceae; genus Mycobacterium; species Mycobacterium sp. P4_H6. Next base: position 142,941 of record NZ_JBFUKN010000003.1, read on the forward strand.
CCCACGCGGGAAGTACCTGCTCGTGTTCGATCCGCTGGACGGCTCGTCGAATATCGATGTGAACGTCTCCGTGGGGAGCATCTTTTCGATTCTTCGTGCCCCGAACCCCGGTGCCGAGCCGGCACGGGAGGATTTTCTACAGCAGGGAACCGAACAGGTCTGCGCCGGCTACGCGATCTACGGTCCGTCGACGATGATCGTTCTTTCGATGGGTACCGGGGTACACGCTTTCACGCTCGATCCCAGTCTCGGCGAGTTCTTCCTGACCCGTGAATCCATCAAGATTCCCGCCACTACTGGGGAATTCGCCATCAATGCGTCGAACCAGCGATTCTGGGAGCCGGCCGTGCAACAGTATGTGTCAGAATGCCTGGCCGGCAGATCAGGGCCGCGGGGCAAGGACTTCAACATGCGCTGGGTGGCCTCACTGGTGGCCGAGACGCATCGGATACTGACCCGCGGCGGAGTGTTCCTCTATCCGCGCGACTCGAAAGAGCCGGCGAAAGCGGGACGATTACGGTTGCTCTACGAGGCGAACCCGATGGCGTTTCTGATCGAGCAGGCCGGTGGCTCCGCAAGCACCGGCCGGGGGCGCGTCCTGGATGTCGTCCCGACTGATATCCACCAACGCATTTCGCTGGTGTTCGGTGCCAGCGAGGAGGTGGCACGGGTTGCGTCTTACCACGATCAACCCTACGAACCGCCCACGACACTTCCGTTGTACGGGACCCGTGGCCTGTTCCGTGAAGTGGCGGGCTGAGGACCATGTCGCGCATACATCCGATCGTTTCGGTCACCGGGTCCTCAGGAGCCGGTACCACCTCAGTGATGCGTACTTTTCAGCAGATCTTTCGTCGCGAGGGTGTCAAGGTCGCCTATGTCGAGGGCGACAGCTTTCACCGTTTCGACCGGCTCGAGATGAAGGCGGAGATTGCCGAGGCGTACGCGCGCGGCGATCACACCTTCAGCCATTTCGGTCCGGCGTCCAACCTGTTCGAGGAACTCGAGGATCTGTTCCGTAATTACTCCGAACAGGGGACCGGAAAGTTCCGTAGGTACCTGCACGACGACGCCGAAGCAGAACCCTACGGACAGGAACCGGGCACGTTCACGTCCTGGGAGGAGATATCCCCGGATACCGATGTGTTGTTCTACGAGGGGCTGCACGGAGCGGTGGTCACCGACACCGTGAACGTCGCGCAGCACGCCGATCTGCGGATCGGTGTCGTCCCCGTGATCAATCTGGAGTGGATTCAGAAACTGCATCGCGACCGGGTGGTCCGGGGGTACACCTCAGAGGCGGTCACGGACACCATCCTGCGTCGAATGCCCGACTATGTGAACTACATCTGCCCGCAGTTCTCCCACACCGATGTCAACTTTCAGCGCGTTCCGGTGGTGGATACCTCGAATCCCTTCATTGCCAGGAGTATTCCGTCTGCCGACGAGTCGATGCTGATCATCAGATTCCGCGACCCGCATGGCATCGACTTCCCGTACCTGCTGGACATGTTGCATGATTCGTTCATGTCGAGGCCGAACACCATCGTGTGCCCCGGCGGCAAGATGGATCTGGCCATGCAGCTCATCTTCACCCCGATGATCTTGCGGATCGTGGAGCGGCGGAAGGCCGAACTGGTGGCTCGATAAGCGTGCGCCGACCGTCGGTCGAGGAATGTCGGACAGGGGACGATTTGAGGAATACGGATGGCCGATCGGGCAGTTGAACGTCGTCGCCTGTGGTCATCGAGCTTGCGGCACGCACTGACGTCGAGGGAATGGCTGCGATTGTCATCGATGTTCCTCGCGATCTTCGTCCTACACGCGGTGGGTTGGCTGACGTTGCTGCTCGTTGTCGTTCCAGCGCATTACAGCGTCGGAGACAAGGTTCTGGGCGTGGGTATCGGGATGACAGCCTATGCACTGGGTATGCGGCACGCCTTCGATGCCGATCACATCGCTGCCATCGACAACACCACCCGCAAACTGATGGGCGACGGACAGCGCCCACTTGCGGTGGGATTCTTCTTCTCCCTCGGGCACTCCACTGTGGTCTTCGGACTCACGGCACTGTTGGCTTTCGGAGTGACGGCCGTGGTGGGACCCGTACAAGACGACTCCTCGGCACTCCATCACTACACCGCGTTGATCGGGACCGCCGTCTCCGGAATCTTCCTGTACGTCATTGCGATCGCGAATCTGGTGATCCTGGTCGGCATCGTTCGGGTGTTCGCCCAGATGCGGGATGGCACGTACAACGATTCCGAGCTGGAGGAGCACCTCAACAACCGCGGATTCCTTAACCGATACCTTGGCAGATTCACGCGTTCCATCAAGCAGTCGTGGCACACCTATCCGCTGGGCGTGCTGTTCGGCCTCGGGTTCGACACCGCCAGCGAGGTCGCGCTTCTCGTGGTGGCGGGCACCAGTGTCGCGGCCGGCGTTCCCTGGTACGCGATACTGTGCCTGCCGGTGCTGTTCGCGGCGGGCATGACCCTGCTTGACACCATCGACGGCTCGTTCATGAATCTCGCATACGGGTGGGCACTTTCCGAGCCGGTGCGCAAGGTGTACTACAACCTGACTCTCACGGCGATGTCGGTCGCCATCGCACTGATCGTCGGAAGCATCGAGCTGCTCGGCGTGCTGGTCGGTCAGCTCGGCTGGACCGGCGGTGCCTGGGACTGGGTCGGTGAAGTCGACCTCAACATCGTCGGCTTCGTCGTCGTGGGTGTCTTCGTTGCGACATGGATCGTGGCCCTTGTGGTTTGGAAGTACGCGCACGTCGAAGAGAAGTGGAAGACCGACCGGCCAAGGTGACCGGTGAATCGTCCTACACCGACAGGGTGTGCATCACGATCTCGGTACTCAGCTGGGCGATGAAATGACGTGAACCTCGTGTTCCGGCCAGATCAGCGATCCTGAAGTCCCCGCGAACGTGGCGCCGGCTGGCACGCGCAATCGAGCCGGCGCCACGTGAACTGACCAGAGCCGTCGTGTCGGCGAAGACCTGTGGGCAGAGGTGGTCCCCGCTGTCGATGTGTGCGGTTCCGGGATGGCCGCCGTCGATCACCACCAGACCCGTGATGCGCTGCGGGTGATGCGCCGCGGTCAGCCAGGCGATCTCGGCGCACGGGCCGTCGCCGACGAGCACGGCGCAGCGGATGCTCAGAGAGTCGAGGATGGCAACGATGGCTTTGTCGGACAGCCGGAAACGCGCGCTGATGCCGACGGTCTGCACCTTGGCCACGTGCAGGCGGTCCCTGAGTTCCTGATAAGGGGATCCGGCGGTGCGGGACATGTCCAGCAACACCACCGTCCGGCCGTCCGGCGGACCCTGTGCACTGACCTGGACGGGGAGCCCGTCGATCGTATACATGCGATCGACGGGCTCCATGTCAGTCGGTGCCGTTGTCATTGCCGTATCGCTGGCCGGACGGTTTCGTCGCGGCGTAGGCGAAGGTGGTGTATCCGATCCTGCGATCGGAACCTTCGGCTCGGTCGAGGCGGAAACCCGGCTCTTCAGCCGGGCGTTGCACGATGAAGGAGAATGCGGTGGTCTGCCGACCGAGACGAGCGTCATAGGCGTTGAGACGCACATAGGTGTTGGGGTAGGCGGTGCGGCAGGCGTTGACCTCGAGCAGCACTCCGGCGGCGTCCTTCAGGTCGAACATCGGCAGGCCCCACATCTCCCAGTAGACATTTCGTGGATGCGGATCGTCGGTGAACTCCACCGACAACGGCCAGTCGTTGTCCAATGCGTAGGTGATTTGCGCGGTGATCTCGTCGTCGGTGAAGTCGGGCAGGTATGAGAAGGTGCCCTGGGTGATTCGCATGTGTATTCTCCGCTCTGGCTCAGGAAGTGGTCGACGTCGCCACGACGTCGGGAGTGTCGGTTGATTCGTAGTTGAACGAGATGTCGCCCCACGTGGCGAGCGCCGTGTCGAGTGCTCGGTTGCGCGCCGCCGCCTTCTTGAGGATTTCCGGACCTTCGGCGTAGAAATCGCGACCCTCGTTGCGCGCCTTGAGCATTGCTTCGAGTGCAACACGGTTGGCTTCGGCGCCTGCGGAGATACCCATGGGGTGACCGATGGTGCCGCCACCGAACTGCAGAATGACGTCCTCACCGAGGTAGTGGAGCAGTTGGTGCATCTGTCCGGCGTGGATACCGCCGGAGGCGACGGGCATCACGCCGGGCATCGACGCCCACTCCTGGTCGAAGTACAGACCTTTGGCGGGGTCGGCGGAAATGCTGTCCAGCCGGAGCGTGTCGTAGAAGCCGGCGGTGCTGTACGGGTCACCTTCGAGCTTGCCGACCACGGTGCCTGCATGGATGTGATCGACACCGGCCAGGCGCATCCACTTCGAGATCACCCGGAAACTGATCCCATGTGCTTTTTGTCTTGTGTAGGTGCCGTGCCCGGCACGGTGGAGGTGTAACAGCACACCGTTGGCGCGGGCCCACTTGGCCATCGACTGGATTGCGGTGTATCCGATCGTGAGGTCGATCATCACCACCACGGAGCCGAGTTCTTTGGCGAACTCCGCGCGCTCGTACATCTCTTCCATCGTGCCCGAGGTGATGTTGAGGTAGTGGCCCTTGATTTCACCGGTCGCCGCCTGCGCTCTGTTGACGGCCTCCATGCAGAACAGGTATCGGTCGCGCCACCGCATGAACGGCTGGGAGCAGATGTTCTCGTCGTCTTTGGTGAAGTCGAGTCCGCCGCGCAACGCCTCGTACACCACGCGGCCGTAGTTGCGGGCCGAAAGACCGAGTTTCGGCTTCGTGGTCGCGCCCAGTAGCGGCCGTCCGAACTTACCGAGATGCTCACGTTCCATCACGATTCCGTGTGCGGGTCCCTGGAACGTCTTCACATAGTGGGTCGGGATTCGCATATCCTCCAGGCGAAGCGCCTTGAGTGGTTTGAAGCCGAAGACATTGCCGATGATCGAGCTCGTGAGGTTGGCGATCGAGCCTTCTTCGAAGAGGTCGATATCGTAGGCGATCCAGGCGATCCACTGCCCAGGCGTATTCGGAACAGCTTCGACGCGATAACACTTCGCCTGATAGTGCTCGAATGTGGTGAGACGATCGGTCCACACCACCGTCCACGTCGCGGTGCTGGACTCACCGGCGACCGCGGCGCCCGCTTCCTCGGGCGGGACGCCCGGCTGCGGTGTTATGCGAAAGGCGCACAGCACATCCGAATCTTTGGGCACATAGTCGGGCTGCCAGTAGCCCATCTCTGCGTAGGGGATCACTCCTGCATTCCATCGTTCGCTCATGACTCCGATCGTGGCAGCGAACAGTGAACATGTCTATTGAGAATTACCCACTGACCATCAAGTGTTCAGTTGACTGTGTCCCCCTGGGTATCCACCTCCTAGGTGAGGTCGGCGCCGCGGAACCTGGATAGCGTCCTTGTGTCAACCACACCCGAAGAAGGACACCGCGCATGACTAACTGCCGACAGATCGCAGCCGCAATGATGGCGCCCGGCAAAGGTATTCTGGCCGCAGACGAGAGCATCGCGACGATGTCGAAGCGTCTGAAAGACAACCGAGTGGAGCCGACCGCAGAGAATCGGCGCCACTACCGGGAAATGCTCGCATCGGCGCCCGGGTTGTCCGACGATATTTCCGGGATCATCTTCTGTGATGAGACGCTCAAGCAGAGCTTCAGTGACGGTACGCCGTTCCCGCAGGCAGTCGGGGAACTCGGAATTCTCGCCGGTATCAAGGTCGATACCGGCGCCAAGGCCTGCCCAGGCCTGGACGGGGAGACCATCACGGAAGGCCTCGATGACCTGCCGGCGCGACTGGCCGAGTATGCGGAATTGGGAGCTGCCTTTGCCAAGTGGCGCGCCGTATTCACCATCGGTTCCGAAACGCCGACCCAGGGCGCGATTCGATCGAACGCGAACGCATTGGCTCGCTACGCGGCCGCATGCCAGCAGGCGGGGCTCGTTCCGATCGTCGAGCCGGAGGTGTTGATGGATGGCAGCCACAATCTCGCGGTGTGCCGGGACGTCACCGAGGAGGTGCACACCGCCGTTCGCGCCGAACTGGGATTGTTGAACGTCGATCTGGCCGGGATCATTCTGAAGCCGAATATGGTGATCGAGGGTGAGAGCCACGGCAGGTTGTCCAGCCCGGAAGAGGTTGCCGAAGCCACTGTCACAGTGTTGCGTTCGTGGCCGGGAGCTTTGGCCGGTGTGGCCTTCCTGTCCGGTGGCCAGGATCCTGAGCGGGCGACAGACAACTTGAAAGCGATGCAGCGGCACTCCACGCCGTGGCCGCTGACGTTCTCCTTCGGTCGCGCCCTGGTGTCGCCCGCTCTGTCGGCCTGGCAGGGAGATCCGGATCGGCGATCCGACGGCCAGGCAACGTTGCTCAACCGGGTCAAGGCCAACGGTGCCGCGGCGGGTCTGCGCGCTGCATTGCGCTGACGCACAGCGAAATCTCCGATGCGGGCCGCGGCCGGCATCTGTCCACGCAGCGTGGCGTGGGCCCGAGGGGTCATCACAGGTGTGATGACCCCTCGGTGGTTTCGCCCACCGTGTCCGGCGGTGAACAATGGCAGCGGTGACGAGTGCCGAGGTCAGGCTTGGCCGAATCCCCAGACCAATCCGGCGACGATACCGCCGACCACCAACACGTCGAGTATTCGGAGCAGCCACCAGAGAATTGCCCAATGCGCGGTGCTGCGGGTCGCCGTGCCGGCTTGAGAAGTCATCGCAGGAGCCATATCTGGCGCCGCGTGGGATCCACGAGCTCACGCGCGCCATCGTCGTAGTGGACGAAGATGTAACCCGGTGACGTCGAGGAAACTCGGCCGACGCGACCGAGTATGCCCTGCGACACCCGAACCCTGTCGCCCGCAACCAGTACGGGTACGGTGCAAGCGATTGCTTCGGTAGTGATCATGGGCTGGCTCCGATCCCTTGTCCTGGCTGAAGTTCCACTGGTGAGCATGCCCGCTGAGCAGAAGCGAGACGACCCCCGATTGGGGGTCCGCACGGGTGTCGGGACTTGCAGATCAGTGCAGGAACTCGGCTGCCTGGGTGGCGAGCGTCAACAGCGTCTGAGGTGCGATCCCGAGCAGCACGGTCAGCGCGGCCGCCGCCGTGACAGCGACGGCGGCCAGAGGCCCGGGCCGCGCCGGCACTGCCGTACCTTCGCCGGGTTGGTCGAAGAACATCACGACGATGACCCGTGAGTAGGCGACTGCCGCAATGACGCTGCACGTCAATGCCACCAGCACCAGGGCCGTGCCGCCGTTCTCCAGGGCGGCCTTCAACACCCCGAACTTACCGATGAATCCGCTCGTGAGTGGAATTCCTGCAGCGGCAAGCAGAAACAGGGCCAACGCGGTGGCCAAGAAAGGTGATCGTCGCCCCAAACCACGCCAATGGGTGATGTCGGCATCCTCGGTGTCGTCGCGGCCGTGGATGAGGCCCGCCACAGTGAACGCGCCCAATGCGCTGATGCCGTAGGCGAGGAGATAGAACATCGTCGGCGCCAGACCCCCCGCAAGCATCGTTGCGCCGGTGAGGATGAAGCCGACATTGGCCACCGAGGAGTAGGCCAGTAACCGTTTGATGTCGAACTGACTGACAAGCAGAACACTGCCGACCACCATGGTGAGGATCGCGACCGCCCACAATACCGGCCGCCAGGCCTCGATGAGGCCGGGCAGCGCGACGTGGAGTAGACGTAGCAGCGCCCCGAACGCCGCGATCTTGGTTCCGGCCGACATGAACCCACTGATCGGTGTGGGGGCACCCTGGTACACGTCGGGGACCCACGAGTGGAACGGCACGGCTCCGAGTTTGAACAGCAGTCCCACCATGATCAGAGCGGTGCCCATCAGCGCCATCGTCGTGTCACCACCACCCTGCTGGATCGTGCCTGCGATAGCCGAGAGGTTCAGCGTGCCTGCGTAGCCGTACAGCAATGCCACGCCGTAAAGGAAGAAGGCTGAGGAGAATGCGCCCAGCAAGAAGTACTTCAAAGCGGCTTCCTGCGCGAGGACGCGGCGGCGACTTGCCAAGCTGCACGACACATAGAGCGGAAGCGAGAGGACCTCCAGAGAGACGAACATCGTCAACAGGTCTGCTGCTGCGGGGAGGAGCAACATCCCGCTGAGTGCGAACATCAGAAGCGGAAAAATCTCGGTTTGGATCACGCCGGCACCTGCCGCCGTGCGTTCGGCGGCACTACGCGGAGCCAGAGCGCCCTGCGGAGCGAAGGCGACCAGGCGGCCCCGCGCGACGGGGGCGATGGCGATGAGCCCGGTCACCAGGATGCCGCCTTGAAGGAACAGTGTCGGCCCATCGATGGCCACTGAACCGACGACGGCGCTGCTGCGATGCCCAGTCAGTGAGATCACCGCGCCCAGGGCGGCGACCATACCGGTGACGCTGACGRCAAGCTGAGTGCGGTAGCGGATCGAGCGCGGCAGAAGTGCTTCGATGAGCACGCCGGTGACCGCGGTGCCGAGCATGATCAACATCGGCATCAGCAAGCTGTATTCGATACTGGGCGCGGGGATGCTCATGGATGCCCCGCCATCGAGTCCGTGGGTGTGCGGTCATGTTCTCCGACAATGAACATCGTGTTGGCCACCGTCGGGTCGATCAGCTCCAGAACCGGCTTCGGGTATACCCCGAATCCCAGCAGAACTGCGAGAAGCGTTGCCGAGACCGCAAGTTCCCGAGGACGCAGGTCGATGACCCGCTTACTGTTGTCGGTGACGGGCCCAGTCATGATCCGTTGGTACATCCACAGGATGTAGATCGCGGACAGAACAAGCGCCAGTGCCGAGCAGACCGCCATCACCGGATAGCGGGTGAACGTACCGATCAGCACGAGGAACTCGCTGACGAACGGTGCCAGTCCGGGCAGTGCCAGGCTGGCGAGTCCAGCGACCAGGAACGTGCCGGCAAGGACAGGTGCCACCTGCCGGACCCCACCGTATCCGCCGATGCTCTGCGTGCGGCCACGCAACACCAGAAAACCCGCGATGAGCAGTATCGCAGCGGTCGAAACACCGTGATTCACCATGTAGAGGATGGCGCCGCTCTGGCTCTGGCTGGTCATGGCGAAGATACCCAGGGTGATGAACCCGAAGTGGGACAGCGACGCATAGGCGATCAACCGCATCATGTCCGTCTGGCCGATGGCAAGCACTGCGCCATACACGATCGCGATCACCGAGAGTCCGACGATCAGTGGCCGGAAATATGTGGCCGCTTCCGGAAACAGTTGCAAGCAGTACCTCATCATCCCGAATGTCCCGATCTTGTCCACGATGGCCATGATCAATACCGCGGTTGCCGGCTTCGCCGTTGCCACCACATCGGGAAGCCACGTGTGCAGCGGCCACATCGGAGCCTTGACCGCGAATGCGAACATGAAGCCGGCGAAGAGAAGTCGGGATGTGGTGCTCGATCCGTGCTCACCGGCAGCCAGGTCGCGGATATCGAAACTCGCGGCACCTGATGCGGTCACCACGTACATCCCGATGACTGCGGCGAGCATGATCAGCCCGCCCGCCAGGTTGTACAGCAGGAACTTCATCGCGGCGCGGGAGCGGTCCGGACCGCCGAAACGCCCGATGAGCAGATACGTGGGGATCAGTATTGCCTCGAACAGCACGTAGAACAGCAGCACGTCCAGAGCGACGAAGGTCAGCAGGGCCATTGCCTCGACGGCGAGTATCAGTGCGACATAGGTATGAACTGCGCGCCCACTGACGGGTACATCGTTCCAGCCTGCGACTATCAACAGCGGTACCAGCCCCGCCGTCAGGACCACCATCGACAACGCGAGGCCGTCGACACCGACAATGTAACTGGCGCCGAATGACGGTATCCAACTGTGCTTTTCGACGAACTGATATTGCTCCCCGGTGGTGTCGAAACCCGAGGTCAGCGCCGCTGAGACCACCAACGGCGTCAGCGCCGCGCCCAGTCCGAGGTATTTGGCGAAGGTGTTCCGGTCGGACGGCACCAGCACGACAATGCATGCGCCGACAGCCGGGGCCAGCCACAGGACGGTCAACCAGGGGATGCCGTTCACCAGATCCTCGTTCCGACGATGGTCGCGATCGCCGCGGCGGCACCGACGAACACACTGAGCGCATAGGACCGCACGAAGCCCGTCTGGAGCGGGCCCAGCCTGACACTCACCCCATTGACGAGCGCTGCCATCCCCAGGGCTATGCCGTTGATACCTCGTTCCCCGACGTCCGAGGCGATGGCGATGACGCGCCGGCCGGGCCGTATGAAAGCCGCCTCGTTGAAGGTGTCGCCGTAGAGATCACGGCGTGCTGCGACGGTCACGGGTGACCCTTCTGGTGCATGTACCGAAACTCCCTGTGCTGCATGGATTCGGATGGCGATGAGAACGCCCGCAGCGACCGCGACCAGCGTCATCGCCGTGACGGTCCACGTGGTGGCGTGCGTTTCGTTGTCGATTCCGCCCACCACGGGTGCAAGCCAATCATGCAGTGTGCCACCGACAGTCAGTAGTGCACCCATGGATACCGACCCGATGGCCAGCACGATCATCGGCCACAGCATGGTGGCCGGCGCTTCGTGGGGATGTGCGTCGGCCGGCCAACGCCTGTGGCCGGCGAAGGTCATCAGCATGATTCGTGTCATGTAGAACGCGGTGAGACCGGCACCGAGCAGTGCGGCGCTGCCCAACAGGATTCCGCGTAACCCCCCCGCAGCGAAAGCGACTTCGATGATGGCGTCCTTGGAATAGAACCCCGCCAGCGGTGGCACTCCGATGATGGCCAGATATCCCAAACCGAATGTCATGAAGGTGGCGGGGAGAACTCTGCGCAGACCGCCGAACCTGCGCATGTCCACGTTGTCGTTCATCGCGTGCATCACCGAGCCGGCGCCCAGGAACAAGCCCGCCTTGAAGAAGCCGTGGGTGATCAGGTGCAAGATCGCGACCGGATAACCGGCAGGACCGAGTCCGGCGGCCAGCACCATATAGCCGATCTGGCTCATCGTCGAGGCCGCCAGTGCCTTCTTGATGTCGTCCTTGGCGCAGCCTATGACGGCCCCGAAGAGCAAGGTCACGGCGCCCACTATGACCACGGCGGTCTGTGCCGCCGGGGCCAGGTCGAACACCGGCCCGGACCGCACGATGAGGTACACCCCGGCGGTCACCATGGTCGCCGCATGGATGAGGGCCGAGACCGGCGTCGGTCCTTCCATCGCATCACCGAGCCACGACTGCAGCGGCAACTGAGCGGATTTCCCGCATGCGGCGAACAAGAGTGACAGGCCGATGACCGTCAGGGTGCCGTGCCCCAGCTCCGGTGCGGCGCCGAACACGGCGTCGAAGGACACCGATCCCACGGCGCCGAACATCACCATGAGGGCCACTGCCAGGCCGACGTCACCCACCCGGTTCATGACGAACGCCTTGCGCGCCGCGGTGGCGGCGGAAGGCTTGGCATCCCAGAATCCGATCAACAGATAGGACGCCAGGCCGACGGCTTCCCAGCCTGCGTACAAGCCCAGATAGTTGTCGGCCAGCACGAGCAGCAGCATGGCCGCGATGAAGAGATTCAGGTACGCAAAGAACCGGCGCCGGTCGGGATCGTCGGCCATATAGCCGATCGAGTAGATGTGAATCAGCGATCCCACACCCGTGATCAGTAAGGCGAAGCACATCGACAATTGGTCCACGTGCAATCCGAGGTCCACCTGCAGAGCGTCGGCGGGAATCCAGGAGAACAGCAGCCGGCTGATGGTTCGGTCCTCTGCGGGACGGTCCAGCATTCCGATGAACAGCCGTACGGTGACCGCGAAGGACGCGATGGCCGCCGCGCAGCCCAGGAGGTGACCCCAGCGGTCGGTGCGCTTTCCGCCCAGCAGTAACAGCATGGCGCCGGCGGCAGGCAGCGCGATCGACAACCACAGCAGATGTCCCACGTCGTCAGCCCCGCAGCAGGCTGGCAGCGTCGACATCAACCGACCGGCGGGTGCGGAATATCGACATGATGATCGCCAGTCCGACGACGACCTCGCATGCAGCCACCACCATGGTGAAGAACGCCACGATCTGTCCGTCGAGGTTGTCGTGTGCGCGGGAGAACGTGACGAGGGCCAGGTTGCCGGCATTGAGCATGAGTTCCACGCACATGAAGACGATGATGACGTTGTGCCGCACGAGCACTCCCAATGCGCCGATACTGAACAGGACCGCCGAGAGGTAGAGGTAGTGGTCATGATTCATCGGTCGGTGCCTTCCGCTGAGAACCCCGGGTACGCCTCACCGTCGTTGGGCGCCGCGTCTGTCCAACGCTCCACCCACACCGGCGCTTCGTCGGAGACCACCGTGACCAACTGCAGCCGAAGCTGTGAGCCTGCCTGGGCCTGTGGCGGAGGCACCCGGCGGGGGAGCAGGCTGCCGGCCACGGAGTCGGGAGCGCCGGATCCATCCGGCAGCCGTGCGGGGAAGTCGACGGCATTGTGGCGGGCGTAGACGCCCGGACTGGGAAGGGGAGTGGGCCGACCACCGGGGCGGAATCTGTCGATGGCCAACTCCCGCTGGGTCTGACGGCGTTCGAACCGTTCGCGATAGGTCAGCACCATGGCCGCCATCGCGGCGGTGATCATCAACGCGCCGGTCAGTTCGAAGGCCCAGATGTATCGGGTGAAGATCAGCACCGCCAGGCCCACGACGTTGTCGTCCGCGTTCGCTGCCCCCGTACCGACCAACTGGCTTCCCGCCGATTGCCCGATGCCGGAAACCAACAGCACGCAGAACCCGATCGCCACCAGAATCGATGCGCAACGTTGTCCACGGATCGTCTCACGGAGCGATTCGGAGAGGTCGACGCCGATGAGCATCAGCACAAAGAGGAACAGCATCATCACGGCACCGGTGTAGACGACAACCTGTACGACACCGAGGAACACGGCGTCGAGCGCCACGTAGAACGCCGCCAGGGTGATCATCGTCATGCCGAGGAACATGGCCGAATACACCGCGCGGACGGCTGTCACCGTGCCGATCGCGCCGGCCACCGCGACGGTACTCAGTGTCCAAAATGCCACGGCGTCACCGGCCGAGCTGACCGGTAGGGCCTCCGCCACCAGGGTGGTCACGCCTGATCCGGTCGAGCGTAGTAGTCCTTGGCAGTACTGCCGGGCGCCATGGGATGTGGTGGAGCCGTCATCCCCTGCAGTAGTGGCGCCAGCAGGTTCTCCTTCCCATAGATCAGGTCGGTGCGGTTGTCGTCGGCCATCTCGTAGTCGTTCGTCATCGTCAGCGCGCGAGTCGGGCATGCCTCGATGCACAGCCCGCAGCCGATACAGCGCAGATAGTTGATCTGATAGACGCTTCCGTACCGCTCGCCGGGTGAGAAGCGTTGTTCGTCGGTGTTGTCGGCGCCTTCGACGAAGATGGCGTCGGCCGGGCACGCCCACGCACACAGTTCACAGCCGATGCATTTCTCCAAACCGTCGTCGTAACGGTTGAGCTGGTGGCGTCCGTGGTACCGCGGCGCGGTCGGGGCCTTGCTCTCCGGATAGTGTTCGGTGACAGGCTTTTTGAACATGGTTTTGAATGTGACGGCGAATCCGGCCAGGCCGGCGAGTTTAGACATCAATTTCCTTCCGGTGGACGATGAGGTCCGATATGGGGTCGATGGCGCGGCCGCGCCGTGCCCGCACACGTGTGCGCAAGGTGGCGGTCAGCACGGCGGCGAAGATGGCCGTAGCGCCGGCCAGGGATGTCCAGGGCACACGGGCTCCCTGATCGGGAAGGCTGCTCGAGAGAGCGACGACCATCAACCAGGCCAGCGCGGCCGGGATGAGGAGCTTCCACCCCAGTGCCATGAACTGGTCGTAACGCAATCGTGGCAGGGTGCCGCGCAACCAGATGAAAAAGAACAGGAAGATCCATATCTTGGCGGTGAACCAGAGCAGCGGCCACCAGCCGAGGTTGACCCCGTCGATCATCGACAGCGGCCACGGCGCCTGCCATCCACCGAAGAACAAGGTGGTTGCCAGGGCGGACACCGTGGTCATGTTGATGTATTCGGCCAGCATGAACATGGCGAACTTCAACGACGAGTACTCGGTATGGAAACCTCCGACGAGCTCACCTTCGGCCTCGGGCAGGTCGAACGGTGCGCGGTTGGTCTCTCCGACCATCGCGGTAAGGTAGATGAGGAACGATGGCGCGAGCACGAACACGAACCACGTGTGTTGTTGGGCGGTAACAATTCCCGAGGTTGACATGGTGCCGGCGGTCACGAAGACGGCGGCGAACGAAAGTGCCATGGCGATCTCGTAGGACACGACCTGAGCCGCCGAACGCAACCCACCCAGCAGGGGATACGTGGAACCGGACGCCCACCCCGCCAGCACGATGCCGTAGACACCGACCGAGGTCACGGCGAGCACGTACAACACCGCTACCGGCATGTCTGTCAGTTGCAGCGGGGTGGTGTGCCCGAATATCGAAACCTCGGGCCCCATAGGGATCACCGCAAAAGCCATGACCGCCGGCACCACGGAAATGATCGGAGCAAGCAGATAAGTCGGCTTGTCCGCGCGGGCAGGGATGAGCCCCTCCTTGAGGGCGAGCTTGATCCCGTCGACGAGCGACTGCAGAAGGCCCCGCGGCCCCACCCGGTTGGGGCCGAGCCGCATCTGCATGCGGGCCAGGACTTTACGTTCTACCAGTATGGCCACCAAGACAGTCACCACCAGGAACGCGAAGATCCCGAGCGCCTTCAGCAGCACCAGCCACCACGGGTCGTGGCCGAAGGAGCTCAGATCGGCAACCGGCATCAGTCGGCCCTCCCGATGTTCACCACTGCTCCGGCGGTGACGCCGAGTTGAGCATTGACCGCACTTCCGGATGAGTTCATCGGTACCCACACCACCCGATTCGTCATATCGGTGATCCTTGCGGGCAGTGTGATCGCGCCTCTGGCGGTCGATATCGACACCATTTCGTGCTCAGCGACCCCGATTTCATCGGCGGTGGCCTGGGAGAGCCGGGCCACCGCGGCGCGTGCTGTGCCCGCCAGGAACGGTTCGCCGTCCTGCAGCAGACCGGCATCCAGAAGTTCGCGCCACGTCGACAGGACGGCCTGCCCCGGCCCCGGGCGGGCGCCGGTGGGCGCCGGGACGGGTGGACTCACCGACTGCGCGGCGGGCCGCGCACCTAGTCGGCGTAGGTCCTCGCGTGCGGTGGCGTCGTCGGGCAGGCTCAGCGGGACGCCCATTTCGGCGGCGAGTGCATCGAGCACCCGCAGATCGGACATGGCTCCGGTATCGGGTATCGCTGCGGCGAAATAGCGTTGCCGCCCTTCCCAATTCAAGAATGTTCCGGACTTCTCCTGGACTGGTGCCACCGGGAGAACGACGTCGGCGTGCCGCGTGACAGTGCTCTCGCGGACCTCAAAGCTCAATACGAACGGGGTTACCTGCAGTGCTCGCCGGGCTGTCTGCGGATCGGGCAGATCGTCGAGCTCTACACCGCCGATCACCAGGGCGGCCAGATACCCCTGTGCGGCATCGCTGATGATGGCTCCGGTGTCGCGGCCGGGATGGCCGGTGCGGCGCCCACCGGGTAGCAGCGTGGGAAATGCACCCGCCTCCAGTGCGCCGCGCTCGCCGGCGCGGCGTGGGACCCAGGCCAGCTTGGCGCCGGTGCCGTCGGCCAGGCGTGCGGCCGCCGTCAGGGAACCGGCACTGGCGGACAGACGTTCCCCGACCACGATCACCGCGCCGGGGGAACGTAGCAGGTCGGCAATGTCCCCGCGGTGCAGAGCGTCGAGGACCGCACTCTCGCCACCTGGCGCGGCAGCCAGCAGCTGCCCGCCCATCTTGGTGAGGCCACGGCTGGCGAATGGTCCGATCGAATAGACCGGCAGGCCGCCGCTGCGCACGGCCTTGCGTAGCCGGAGGAAGAGAATGGGTGACTCCTCTTCGGGCTCCAGCCCGACCAGCAAGACCACCGGTGCGACCGATATTTCGGCGTAGGTCACGGTCAGCGGGCGCCCGGCGATACGGTTGGACAGGAACCATGTCTCCTCGGCGGAGTGTGCGCGAGCCCGGAAGTCGATATCGTTGCTGCCCAGCGCCACTCGGGCGAACTTCGCGTAAGCGTAGGCGTCCTCCAGGGTGGCCCGCCCACCGACGAGAACACCGGTCTTCTGCTTTGCCCGGCGAAGGCCGGCTGCCGCTGTGGTCAGCGCCTCTGACCACGATGCCGTGTTCAGTTTGCCGTCTTCGCCCCGGATCAGCGGTTCACGAATTCTGTCGGGCTGCGTCGCATAGTGGAAGGCCCACCGACCCTTGTCGCAATTCCACTCCTCGTTGACCTCAGGGTCATCGGCTGCCAGCCGGCGCACCACTTTTCCCCGGCGGTGGTCGGTGCGCTGAGCGCACCCCGACGCACAGTGCTCACAGACACTGGGCGTGGATTGCAGGTCGAAAGGCCGGGCCCGGAATCGGTAGGCAGCGCCGGTCAGGGCGCCGACAGGGCATATCTGCACCGTGTTCCCCGAGTAATAGGAGTCGAACGGTTCACCCTCGGCGATGCCGATCTGTTGGGCGGCACCGCGTTCCATCAGGTCGATCATGTGATCGCCGGCAATCTGGTCGGCGAATCGGGTGCATCGTGCGCATTGGACGCACCGCTCGCGGTCCAGCAGAACCTGCGTGGACAGGTTGATCGGCTTGGCGAAGGTCCGTTTGACATCGGTGAAACGAGTCTCGGTGCGGCCGGCCGACATCGCCTGGTTCTGCAACGGGCATTCGCCGCCTTTGTCGCATACCGGGCAGTCCAACGGGTGGTTGATCAGTAGCAGCTCCATCACGCCACGCTGCGCGTCCGCGGCGACCGTAGAGGTCAGTTGGGTGTTGACCACCATGTCCGGGGCGACGGCCGTGGTGCATGACGCGAGCGGTTTGCGCTGACCTTGGACGTCGACCAGGCATTGCCGGCAGGCGCCGACCGGCTCCAACAGTGGATGATCACAGAATCTCGGAATCTCGATACCGGCAAGCTCGGCAGCTCTGATGACCAGGGTTCCCGTGGGAACTGTCAGGGCCTGCCCGTCGATCGTGAGGTGCACCGACGCGGCCGCCCGGGTCGGCGCTTCGTGGACTGGCTCGATTACCGTCATCAGATTCTCGACTCCTGTGTCTCCAACAAGGTGGACTCCGCGGGATCGAACGGGCAGCCACCCAGCGTGATGTGGGCCCGGTATTCATCGCCGAAATGCATCAGCGATGACACGATGGGGCTGGCGGCGCCATCGCCCAAGGCGCAGAACGACTTTCCGTTGATGCTGTCCGCGATATCGGCGAGCGCACCCAGGTCCTGCGAGGTCGCGGAACCGAGTTCCAGACGCTCGTAGATCTGGGTGAGCCAGTACGTCCCTTCCCGGCACGGCGTGCACTTCCCGCACGACTCGTGCGCGTAGAACTGGGTCCAACGCCGGACCGCACGCACCACACATGTGGTGTTGTCGAAGATCTGCAGGGCCTTGGTGCCCAACATCGAACCGGCCGCCGTGACGCCCTCGTAGTCCAGGGACACGTCCAGGTGTTCGGCGGTCAGCAAGGGGGTGGATGATCCACCCGGTGTCCAGAACTTCAGTGCGCGCCCGGCGCGCACTCCGCCGGCGTAACCGAGGAGTTCACGCAATGTGATGCCCAGCGGGGCCTCGTACTGACCGGGGGTTGTGACGTGCCCGGACAACGAGTACAGGGTGAAGCCGGGGGATTTCTCGGTCCCCATGGTGCGGAACCACTCATCCCCGTTGGCCAGTATCGACGGCACAGAGGCGAGCGATTCGACATTGTTGACCACCGTCGGGCATCCGTACAGTCCGGCTTCGGCTGGGAACGGCGGCCGGAGCCGAGGTTGTCCACGCCGCCCTTCCAGGGAGTCCAGCAAGGCGGTTTCTTCGCCGCAGATGTAGGCGCCGGCACCGGCGTGCACCACCATGTCCAGGTCGAAGCCCGACCCATGGATATTCGTGCCGAGATGGCCGGCCTGGTACGCCTCGGCCACGGCTTGTCGCAGGCGGCGCACCACCGGTACCACCTCGCCACGCACATAGATGAACGCATGGTGGGCGCGAATCGCGTAAGCGGCGATGATCGTGCCTTCGATCAGCAGGTGCGGGGCGGCCAGCATCAGCGGGACGTCCTTGCACGTACCGGGTTCGGATTCGTCGGCATTGACCACCAGATAATGTGGCGGCGGCGTCGGGTCCGACGAATCCTGTTTGATGAAGGACCATTTCACCCCGGTGGGAAAGCCGGCCCCGCCCCGGCCCCGAAGTCCGGAACGTTTGACCGTGTCGATGACCTCATCGGGGTCCATACGCAACGCTCGTAGCAGCGCGGCATAACCGTCGTGCTCGCGATAGGACGCCAGGGTCCAGGATTCGGGGTCCGCCCAGTGCCGGCTCAGGACCGGAGTCAGTGCCGTTGCGTCACCGGGCGTCACAGGTCCGCGTCCGTAATGGGCTGCGCGACCCCGGCCAGGATGCGTCCGGTCTGCCGGAACGTGCACAGTGGGGCGCCGCGCGTCGGCGTGACACCATGACCGGCGCGCAGCGCATCGACCAGGTCCCTGGCGGAACGTGGTGACTGGTTGTCGAAGAACTCCCAGTTGACCATGACCACCGGGGCGTAATCGCATGCGGCGTTGCATTCGACATGCTCGAGCGTGATGCGGGTGTCCTCGGTGGTCTGGCCCGCCTGCATGCCGAGATGCTGCTGTAGCGACTCCAGGATCGCGTCACCGCCCATCACCGCGCACAGTGTGTTGGTGCACACGCCGACCAGATAGTCACCGGTGGGCGAGCGGCGGTACATCGAGTAGAACGACGCCACGGCGCTGACGTCGGAGCGTGTCAGGCCGAGTCTGTCGGCGCAGAACCGCACTCCGGCGGGCGTGATGCACGAGTCCACCGACTGCACCAGATGCAGCAGCGGTAACAGCGCCGAGCGCGTGTGCGGGTATCTGGCGATGATCGTCTCGGCATCCGCTTGCAGCCCGGCGAGCACATGCTCGGGGTAGGAGGTGCGTCCGCTGAATCGGTGGCTCTCATCAGCTGTGAGGCCTAGTTGCAAGAACGTCTTCATCTGTCGACTCCTCCCATCACGGGATCGATACTGGCCAGCGCGGCGATGACGTCGGCGATCATGCCGCCCTCGCACATCGCAGCCACCGCTTGCAAATTCGTGAATGACGGGTCGCGGTAGTGCACCCGGTAGGGCCTTGTCCCGCCGTCACTGACCAGATGGGCTCCGAGCTCGCCGCGGGGCGATTCGACGGCCGTGTAGACCTGGCCCGCAGGCACCCGGAAGCCCTCGGTCACCAGCTTGAAGTGATGGATCAGCCCTTCCATGGAGTCACCCATGATCTGCGTGACATGCGCCCCGGAGGTCCCCAGACCGTCCGGGCCCAACTCGAGGTCGGCGGGCCAGGCCAGTTTCTTGTCATCGATCATCACCGGACCCGGCCGCAACCGGTCGAGGCACTGCTCGACGAGCTTGAGCGACTGATACATCTCGCCGACCCGAATGAGGTAGCGGCCGTATGAATCGCACTGTTCATCGGTGACGACATCGAAATCGAATGTCTCGTAACGGCAGTAGGGCTGCGCTTTTCGGAGATCGAGGGCGAGACCGGTGGAGCGCAGGATCGGTCCGGTGACTCCCAGCGCCAAGCACCCGTTGAGGTCCAGGTAGCCGATCCCTTGTGTGCGGGCCTTCCAGATTCGGTTGGCGGTGAGCAGGTCCYCCAGGTCCCGTAGTCCTTTGGGCAGACTCGACAGCAATTCCCTGACCTGCCCTACCGCACCGTCCGGAAGATCCATCGCCACTCCGCCCGGGCGGATGTAGCCGTGATTCATCCGCAGCCCGGTGATGGTCTCGAATACCGACAGGATCTGCTCCCGCTCGCGGAATCCGTAGAACATCGGGCCCATGGCGCCGAGCTCCATCCCGCCGGTGGCGATCGCCACCAGGTGTGAGGAGATGCGATTGAGCTCCATCAACATCACGCGGATCACCGTCGCGCGTTCGGGAATGTCATCGGTGATATCGAGTAGCTTTTCGACCCCGAGGCAGTAGACGGTCTCGTTGAAAAACGGTGACAGATAGTCCATCCTGGTCACGAACGTGACTCCCTGAGTCCACGTGCGGTACTCGAGGCTCTTTTCGATCCCGGTGTGTAGGTAGCCGATACCGCAGCGGGCCTGGGTGACGATCTCGCCGTCGAGTTCCAGGATGAGCCGCAGCACGCCGTGCGTGGAGGGATGCTGGGGACCCATGTTGACGACAAGCCGCTCGCCGGCCTGAGCGTTGTGCGCGTTGGCGAGCACCTCGTCCCAGTCCTGTCCACCGACTTCGATGACAGCGGGATTGCGCATGTGCGAGCCCATCAGTGATACGCCCGGCGCTGGTCGGGGGGCGGCACCTGAGCACCGTGGTACTGCACCGGAATGCCACCGAGCTGGTGGTCCTTGCGCTGGGGATGGCCGACCCAGTCGTCGGGCATCTCGATACGACTCAGGGCTGGGTGCCCGTCGAAGATGATTCCGAAGAAGTCATAGGTCTCGCGTTCATGCCAGTCACAGGTGGGATAGACCGCATAGAGTGACGGGATGTGTGGATCATTGTCAGGGGCAGTGACTTCGAGGCTGATCCGACGATTGTGAGTGATCGACATCAACGGGTACACCGCGTGTAACTCGGCGCCGGCCTGGGTCGGGTAGTGCACGCCGCTGACTCCGGCGCAGAGGTCGAAACGCAGTTTCGGATGGTCGCGCAGGATCTCGGCGATCCCACGGATATGCCGGCGGGCCACCGTGAGGGTGAGTTGGCCACGGTGCACCGTCACGTGTTCGACGGCGATGCCGAACGTGTCGGGGCCGACGGCGCCGGCCAGGGTGTCGATCAACTCGTCGTGGTATCCGCCATAGGGTCTCGGGGAGCCGGCCGGCTGCGCGGAGGCTCTGACAAGTCGCCCATACCCCGAGGTGTCGCCGGATCCGATTGCACCGAACATGCCGGCCGATGTGCGGTCGGGCGTCACCGCGGTGGACCTTCGTGGCGGCCGGTTCCCGTGGCTGCAAGGGCTGCCGATTCGGCCGCGCGCACCGCTTCTTGCCGGTTCACTCCAAGCGGCATCTGCTGGATCTGGTCGTGCAGTTTGAGGATCGCATGCAGCAGCATTTCCGGCCGGGGCGGACATCCCGGCAAGTAGATATCGACGGGCACAACATGGTCGACACCCTGAACGATGGCGTAATTGTTGAACATTCCACCCGAGCTTGCGCACACACCCATCGCCAGCACCCACTTCGGCTCAACCATCTGGTCATAGACCTGCCGCAGCACCGGGGCCATCTTCTGGCTGACCCGCCCGGCAACGATCATCAGGTCGGCTTGTCGCGGGGTGGCCGAGAAGCGCTCCATACCGAAACGCGCGATATCCACGCGTGGCGAAGCCGTCGCCATCATTTCGATGGCGCAGCACGCGAGGCCGAAAGTGGCGGGCCAGAGTGACCCTTTGCGCACATATCCGGCAAGTGTCTCGACCGTTGAGAGGAAGATTCCGGCGGGTAACTGCTCTTCTAGTCCCAATTCAGACCTCCCCGCCGCCAGACATATGCGTAGGCCACGAACACTGTGAACGTGAACAGCGCCATTTCAGCCAGGGCGAAGAGGCCGAGGCTGTGGAACGAGACGGCCCAGGGGTAGACAAAGATGATCTCGATGTCGTACACGATGAACAACATCGCCGTCAGGTAGTACCTCATCGGGAATCGCGATGACGCAGCTCCCGGCTCCACGGGTTCGATACCGCATTCGTAGGCAGCACTTTTTGCGCGGTTGTAGTGGGACGGGCCGAGAAGCAGGGACATGGCGACAGATCCGATTGCGAACGCAGCGCCTATCGCCGCAAGCACGGCGACCGGTGTGTACAGATTCACAATCTGCCTTTCTTCTCGTTCTGGCGAGAACCACGATGCCTAGGTCGCCATGCGGTCGGTTACCCCAATGTGGGGGAAGGGGACGGGGATTCACGCGTGCCGGATCAATCGCTAGCATGCGGACATGAGCCAGTCTTTGACCCGACGGGGTATCTATACCCCGCTACAGATCCTTGTTTTCAGCAACAACACCGAAACTCGCCGGCAGGTCGAACTGTCGCTCGGTCGATTCTCGGATGCGCGTCTCGGCACGCCCACGTTGCGTGCATACGCGACTCAGCCCGCTCTTATGGATGAGATATCTTCCGGCACAGTCGATTTGATCATCCTGGATGCTGAAACGTCGCCGTTCGGAGGTATGGGGGTTGTCAAGCAGCTCAAAGACGAGTTACTGCAACGCTTGCCGGTGGTGCTCGTCATCAGCCGGGCGGCGGATCGTTGGCTGGCCAGCTGGTCACAGGCCGATGCCGTCGTGATGTCGCCCATCGATCCTGTCGCACTACGGGAAGCAGTGCGCGCGCTGCTGCAGGAGAATCTCCGGAATTAAGCTGTTGGTCGGCGAAGTTGGCGGATATTGTCCGGATGTTCGGATTCCCAAAGACTTTCGATTCGAAGCACGCGACGGTGCTCGATCACGAGCCACGCAGCACCTCCGGCGATGGCCAGAACGCCGACGGCCCCTGCGGTGGGAATCCACTGGTGGCGCTGATATGCCGCGGCCACCACGCCCCCGACGAGTGACATCGTTCCGAGGACGATGGACAGGTATCCCGGCCAGCTGTAGACGTCGATGAAATGCTCACCGGTGTGCGGCAGAGTGGTGCGGAAATGGTCGGTGGGATCCTTGTAGTTCGCCATGGCAGCCTCCTTGTTGGGTACATACCAGAGCTAACTCGGTCAGCGCTGCCGACCATCCCCCTTCTAGGTGGGCTGAAGGGGGTTACCCGCCGGTCGCCAGCCGAGATCTCGGCGGCCGAGCAGGTGCGCGATGAGCAATTCGGTGGACCCGGTGGACGAGGACTGGGTGACGACATGCCATGGCCGGTCCAATGCTTCGACGGGCAATGGCAACTCCGATAGTGTGCCTGCCTGCAATTCGCGATGCACCGCCTGGCGTGACACCAGCGTGACGCCGAGGCCTGCCACCGCCGCCGCGACAACGGCCCCATGCGATCCCAGCACCATCTGCGGCGGTGAGATACCCAGTTCCTCGAGCAGCGTCATGGTGGTAGCCCTTGTGCCCGAACCCGATTCCCGTAGCAGCCAGGTGGCTTCCGCTGGCTCGAAGCGGCGGTGCGTGTCAGCAGATCCGACCAGCACCAGCGTGTTGGGGCTGACCGCGCGCAGCCGGATCTGACGCAGGTCGGACGGCGGTCGACCCGCGACCACGACGTCGGCCTCATGCCGGGCGAGCATCGGCCAGATTGCGGTGCGGGAGGCCACCTCCAGCTTGCAGTCGACGCCCGGATACTGGGATCTGAAGGAGGCCAGCAGGGCGGGAATCAAGAGCTCGCCCGCCGTGGTCACGGCGGCGAGCCGGATCGAGCCGTGCTCGGGGTCGGCCTCCCCGTGTGCTGCCAGGATGGCCTCGTCGTGGAGTCCGAGGATGGTGCGCGCGTAGTCGACATAGCGTTTCCCGGCGGGAGTCAGACGCACCCCTCGACCGTGTCTGTCCACCAGCGGTACACCCACTTCGGCGCTGAGACTGCCGATCGCGGACGAGATCGCCGACTCCGTCACCACGAGTGACTCGGCCGCCCCCCGCACCGAACCGCTGTTGGCCAGTTCCACCAGCGCGCGTAACCGGGCATTGGTGGTCACGAGTTGTCCGCCGTGATGTCTGTCTGCTCGAACACGCGGCTTGCGAGGAGGTCTGGTGCTTCGATCGTGGTGAGAGCCGCCAGGTCCACCTGCTGCTCGGCGCCGTTCATCAGGCGCCTTGCGTGGCGTAACCGCGCTCGCTCCATCGCGTTGCGGACACTGCGGGCATTGGCGAACCACGGTTGGTCGATCCTTCGGATCAGATACTGCTGTAACGCTTCTCGTCCGCCGGCCGACAGCTTGTAGCCGAGCTGCTCGGTCATCTGGCCGGCAATCTGCTCCAGTTCCGCGACCGTGTAATCGGGGAAGGAGACATGGTGGGCGACCCTGCTCTGCATCCCGGGGTTCGCCGAGAAGAACTGGTCCATCTTGTCGGCGTAGCCGGCCAGAATGACCACCAGGTCGTCACGGTGGTTCTCCATCACTTGGAGCAGGATCTCTATGGCTTCGGATCCGTAGTCGCGCTCGTTCTCCACCTTGTACAGGTAGTACGCCTCGTCGATGAACAGCACGCCGCCCATCGCGCGTTTGATGATCTCTTTGGTCTTCGGAGCGGTGTGGCCGATGTACTCGCCGACCAGGTCGTCCCGTGTGACGCTCACCAGCTGTCCGCGCCTCAGATAGCCGAGCTTGTGCAGCATATCGGCCATTCTCAGGGCGACAGTTGTCTTGCCGGTGCCCGGATTACCGGTGAAACACATGTGCAGGCTGGGCTGCGGCGCGCTGACACCGAACTGACTGCGCATCCGGTCGACCAGAAGCAGCGCGGCGATCTCGGCGATCCGGGTCTTCACCGGAGCTAGGCCAACGAGTTCGCTGTCGAGTCGGTCGAGCACCGCGTCGACGCCGGTATCACGGCGCGCAGCGGCGAGATCGACGACGGCGTCGACGGGTAACAGCTCGACGTGCGGCTCCGGTTCGGCTGCCAGTTGCGGGCCTGACCGCTGGCCTGCGCTCAACCCGAACGAGTGTCCCATGGCCTGGATGCTGCCACGGGTCACTGAACATGTCTATTGAGAATCACCATAGGAATATCAACGGTTAGGTTTATTGTCTCACCGTGGAATCCACCATCTGGGTGAGGCGAGCCACCCTTCGCCGGTTCTATGGTCGGTGAATCGGACCACGGACCAGGTGCATGGAAGGGCGCGCCAATGCCCACTGCTGGACTGTTAGGCAAACTCGAACGCCGGGTGATGGATGAGCTCTGGGGCGCATCGGAACCGCTGACGGTCCGACAGGTGCACAGCATGCTGGTCACGGATCGCGCCGTGGCCTATAACACCGTGTTGACGGTGCTGCGGAGGCTGGCCGATAAGGGTGTCGCCCTACGGCACAGGGAATCCCGAGCAGACCGGTACGCCCCTGTTACCGCGCTCGAGCAGATGGTGGTAGCGCTGATGATCGACGCACTGGGGCAGGCGACGGCGTCCGGCGACCGCTACTCCGCCTTGGCCCACTTCGTGGAACGTGTCAGCACCGAGGAAGCAATGCTGCTCCGGAGAGTGCTCTCCGACGTCGACGTCAGTCGACAAGAATGCCCAGGCTAGGTGGCTGTAACGGGATGGTTGCGGTCACTGCGGTGCCCGATCCCCGGCGTGACCGGATGGTGAGCCGGCCACCGACCAGCTCGGCGCGTTCGGTCATCGACAACAATCCGTAACCACGCGTCTGGGGGTCGCCACCGGCATGTTCGGCAGCATTGAAACCGACTCCGTCATCGACGATTTCCAGAATCGCGATGTCGTCGTGCACCACGAAACTGAGCTTGGCCACACTGGCCGCGGCATGCTTGACGACATTCTGCAGGCACTCCTGGGCAATGCGGTAGAGGGCCAGTTCGACATGCTCGGCCAAGCGGCTTTCCGCCAATTGGACCTCCAGGTCGAGTTGGGGTATCGAACGGGCGAGACTGGCCAGCCCTCCGGCCAATCCGAGATCGTCGAGGACCGGCGGGCGCAGACCACTGATCGCCGCACGGGCCTCCTCCAATGTGAGTCCCACGAGTTCGCGCGCGGCGCCGAGCTGCTCGGATGCCTCATCTACATCATCGTGCATGGCCCTTGCGGCGGCGTCGAGACGATAGGCGAGGGTGATCAACCGCTGCGAGATGCCGTCGTGGATATCACCGGCGAGATGCCTGCGCTCGGTTTCTTGTGCCTCGATGACCTGCTCGACGAAGCTCTCGTGAGCGCGCTGGCGAGCCAACAGCTGCCGGTGTAGCCGGGCCTGATGCAACGCGCCGGCGATGAGCCGGCCGATCACCCTGAGCAGCTCGACGTCGCGCGGCGTGAATTGCCGTCGTTCCACGGTGTAGACCGACAATTCGCCGACCAGTCCACCCGGGTCGGTTTCCATCGGCACCGACACCATCGAGGTGAATCCGGATGTGCTGAATGCGGCGATGGGGACGTACCGTGCGTCGGCCTCCTTGTCCTCGGTGATGACCACCGATTCCCGGTGGCTCGCCACCCACCCGGAGATGCCCGCGCCGAGTGGTAGTCGGACGCGCCCGACCTCCTTGTCGTAGGGCGGAGTCGCTCCGGCGAGCGTCACCGAGCGGTCACCGTCATCGAGAACGTGGACGAAACACACATCGGCGCCGGTGGTGTCGATGATCATGCGTGCCGCGGCGGCGGCGAGAGGCTCGACGGTCGGATCCCGTGACGTGGCCTCGATGAGCGCGCGCAACAGCGCCAGTTCCCCGTCAGCGTCGACGAAGTCACGTACTGCGTTCTGCCCGTTCGCCTGACCGGGCACCCGTTGTGGGGGAGCGACACTCTTCACCGGAAAATGCCCTCTCGCAACGCGGCTGCCACGGCGCTCGTGCGGTCACCGACACCGAGCTTGCGGTACATCGATCGCAGATGGCTTTTCACCGTCTCGTCCCCGATGACCAACCGGACCGCGATGGCCCGGTTGGACAAGCCGCTGACCATGAACGACAGAATCTCGCTTTCCCGCTGCGTCAGTCCCTGCCGGGCGCCGGGCCAGAATTCGTCGCGCTGCAACCTGGCCGCTGTGTCGACCGCGCGAGCTGCCAGGCCGGGATCGATTGCCATCTCGCCGTTTTTCACCAGCTCCAATTGGTGCACCAGATCGTCGCTGCTGATGCTCTTCAGCAGATAGCCCGACGCACCAACTCTCATCGCCTGAAAGAGGTACTGCTCGTCGTCGTACACCGACAACATCACGATTCTGCGATCGGGATTGCGTTGCCGCAATGTCAAACACAGGTCCAGTCCGCTGGAGCCCTGCATCCGGACATCGCACAGCACGACGTCGGGGTCCAGACTCTCGACAACCTGAACGGCCTGCTCGACACCCACCGCCTGCCCGACGACGCGCACTTTGCTCTGAAATCCGGTGAGCATGGCCTTGAGACCTTCGATCACCATCTGGTGATCGTCGACGAGCACAACCCGAACCGGACCCGCAACCGTCGCTGTCATCATGGCAACACGATAGGAGTGCAAGACGACGGAGTCACGCAAGTTCGGCTCCCGGAACGCAATCTCACCCGCACAACCCCCCGTTACGGGGGAACCCGGGGCCTACGCAGGTTCCTAACATCGCGTTGACTCAAGGAGGTTAGATGGACAGGCGCTCGCCCACCATCGTCGCATCGGTTCTGCCCGCTGATTATTCCGACCTCGGTCAGGAGCTGCGGCACCTGGAGAAGGCGGGCGTCGACCGTGTCCAGTGGGACGTGATGGACGGTCAGTTCGTGCCGAACCTGACCTTCGGACCGGATGTCATCGCCGCCGGACGTCCGCATGTGTCTATGGGTTTCGAAGCGCATCTGATGGTGAACGACCCGGACCCGATGCTGGCCACCTGGGTGCAGGCCGGCTGCGAGATCGTCATCGTGCACGCCGAGGCGACCCGGCACCTGCACCGCACCCTTTCTGCGATCGCCGATCTGGGGGCGCGCGCGGGTGTGGCATTGAATCCGGCCACCCCACTGGAGGCTGTCGTCAATGTCCTCGACCTCGTCGACCTGCTGCTGGTGATGACGGTGAATCCGGGGTTCGGCGGCCAGCAGTACATCGCGTCGATGGAAACCAAGATCGCCGCGGCGCGCCGCGAAATCGACCGCAGGGGAGGCGGTATCGAACTGGAGGTGGATGGGGGGATCGGGTTGACAACCATCGAGGGCGCCGCCCGGTCGGGAGCCGACGTGTTCTGCGCGGGATCCTCGATCTTCAAGGGATCAGGAACGATGTCCGATCGCGTCGGCGCGCTGCGCAGCGCCGCGGCACCGGGGGCAGAGAGCCGATGACCGCCGACAGTATGACAGCCGCCGGGCTTCAAGAGCTCACCCCGGAGCTCGATGAACTGGCGATCACCACGCTGCGCTTCCTGGCCGTTGATGCTGTGCAGGCCGCCAACAGTGGTCACCCCGGCCTGCCACTGGGTGCCGCGCCCGCCGTGTGGACACTGTGGTCACGACATCTACGGCACGATCCGGCGCACCCGGACTGGCCCGATCGGGACCGATTCATCTTGTCGGCCGGGCATGGTTCGGCCTTGCTGTACGCACTACTCCATATGTTCGGTTACGGCTTGGAGGCCGCCGAACTCGCCCGATTCCGTCAGCTGGGGTCCCGTACGCCCGGACACCCGGAACTGGGGCAGACCCCGGGTGTCGAAACCACGACCGGCCCGCTCGGCCAGGGACTTGCCAACGCGGTCGGTATGGCACTCGCCGAACGGATGCTGGCTGCTCGTTGCAACGACGAACAGCACACGATCGTCGACCACCGAACGTGGGTCCTGGCCGGTGACGGTGACCTGATGGAGGGAATCAGCCACGAGGCGGCGTCGTTGGCGGGGCGCCTGGGCCTCGGCCGCCTGGTGGTGCTCTTCGATGACAACAACATCACCATCGACGGCACCGCCGACATCAGCTGCGGCGACGATGCGACAGCACGATTCGCCGCGTACGGATGGCGCACGCTGTCGGTCGACGACGGCAACGACGTCGATGCCATCGATCGGGCGTTGGCCATTGCCCGCAAGGATGATTCGGCTCCCACTTTCATCCGGGTACGCACCACCATCGGCTACGGAGCGCCGGGTGTCGAAGGCACTTCCAAGGCGCACGGCAACCCGCTCGGTGCCGAAACGATCGCGGCAATGCGTGCGCGTTGCGGCTGGCCCAGCACCGCGTTCCACGTGCCGGACGAGGTCGCCATGTGCGCGGGCCGACTCGCCGCCGAAGGTGCCACCACACGGGCCGGCTGGGTCCGCGACTACGCAGAATGGACGGTGGACAACTCGAGATTGGCGATCGATTACCGGCTCGATCAGGTGCCGGGTCCGCCCGAAGCAGAGACGTCGGGTATCGACGCGCCGACACAGAAGCCCATCGCGACGCGGCAGGCCTCCGGCATTGCGCTCAATCATCTGGCGTCCCGGTACCCAGCACTCGTCGGGGGATCGGCTGACCTGGCCGCGTCGACCAATACCGGAATTCCCGGCGGGTCCGTGAGTTCCGATGACTTCTCCGGCCGGACGATACATTTCGGTATCCGCGAGCATGGCATGGCGGCGGTGATGAACGGTATCGCCGTACATGGCGGCCTGCGGCCGTTCGGCAGCACATTTCTTGTGTTCGCCGACTATCTGCGCCCGGCATTGCGGCTGTCCGCGTTGATGCATCAGCCGGTCATCTACGTCTTCACCCACGATTCGGTCCACGTCGGTGAGGACGGGCCGACGCACCAGCCGATCGAGCAGATCGAATCGCTGCGGCTGATCCCCGGGGTGACGGTGCTGCGTCCGGCAGACAGCGGAGAGACCGCGGTCGCGTGGGATATCGCGGCACGCAACCTCACCGGCCCCACCGTGCTGATCTTGACCAGGCAGAGTCTGCCGAATCTGGGTGAACATGGGCTCGAAGACCTCCGCGTGAACGGATTTCGGACGTTAGGCGGTTTCCTCGATAAACCCGATGTGCTGTTGGGTGCCAGCGGTTCGGAGGTGTCACTGGCGGTTGTGGCGGCCGAGCTCCTGGCCGAACGTGGTCTGCGGGCGGCGGTCATCTCGGTGATGTGGCGTGAGCAGCTCGCCGCGGTGCTGTCCGAGCGACGCGTCGCCCTGCCCGACGTACCTGCGGTGTGGATAGAGGCCGGTGTCACCGTCGGTTGGCGCGCCCTGGCGCGGGACCGCGACGATGTCATCGGGCTGAATCGGTTCGGCGAAAGCGGGCCGGGTCCGGAGGTGGCCGCCCACCTCGGCCTCACTCCGGATGCGATCGTCGAATCGGCGCTGGCGACACTGGCCCGGTCCGATCACCGTGGTTAGGTCCGCCCGTGTCCGACAAAAGGTTTAAGATCAGCCGCGCTGCCGATAGTCGCCCTCGGCCGGTCATGCTCGCGATCGCCGGGGACAGCGCCGCGGGAAAGGCCACGCTCACACGGGGGCTGGCGCAAACGCTCGGAACAGATCGATGCGTTGTCTTCTCCGCCGACGACTACCAGCGTTTCGATCGCACCGAAAGGACCGGCACGGCGCTGACCCCGGTGCATCCCGACAGCAACTACCTCTCCATCCTGGAACAGCATCTTCAGTTGCTGGCGACCGGTCAGCCGGTGCTCAAGCCGGTCTACGATCACACCACCGGTCTGCGCACCCGGCCGGAACTGGTCGAACCCAACGACTTCGTCATCGTGCACGGGGTGCTACCGCTGCACAGCAAGCTGGCGCGAGCCTGCTTCGACGTCAGTGTTTACCTCGACCCGGCCGAGGACCTACGCCGATGCTGGAAACTGCGGCGAGACACCGTGGAACGTGGATACACCGACGAACAGGTGCAGGAATCGTTCGCGGCCGCGGAGAGCGCATCGGTGTCGGTGATAAGGCCGCAGCGCGCCGAGGCCGATATCGTCGTCCGGTTCGCCGGGATCGACGGACGTGACGATCCGCCCGGGACTCCGCTGTCGGCAGAGGTGTTGCTGCGCAACACCATCGCACAACCGGACCTGGCACAGATCCTTCAGCGGACACTCACCCGGACCGCGCACCTGCGGTTGACCCGGGACACCGATGGAAGGCCGGTGGACAGTCTGCACATCCACGGCTATGCGCCGGCGGAGGAGAACGCCGCGGCCGAGCTACTGATCTGGCGTGCGCTCGGCGAACCCGACACCGAGGTGCCGACGTGTCTGGGGAACACCGGCACCGGAATACGAAGTACACCGTTGGCCATCACACAGATGCTGTTGCGGTATCACATGATGCGTGGTTCTCGATGATGTGCGAACGCCCATCGCTGTGCGCTGTGATCTTCGATGTCGACGGCACGCTGGCCGACACCGAACGTGACGGGCATCGCCCCGCGTTCAACGACGCCTTCGCCATGCACGGCATCGACGTGACATGGGATCCCGAGCAATACGGCCGACTGCTGCAAATGACCGGCGGGCGCCGTCGCATCGCGGCCGAACTGCACCGCTTGGGCTATGCGGAGGCAGAACTGCGAGCCGCCGAGATCCATGCCACCAAGACCACCTTGTTCCGTGACCGCATCTTGGCCGGCGAGGTGCGGCCCCGCACCGGGCTGCGGGACTTCGTCATCAGCCTGGTCGATGCCGGTATCACCATCGCGGTGGCGACCACCGGAAGCCGCGCCTGGGTGGAACCACTGGTGGATGAGCTCATCGGTCACGGCGTCGCCGATGCCGTGCTGACCGGTGACGACGTCGATCGTCTCAAGCCAGACCCCGAGGTGTACCTCAAGGTCCTCGACCGGCTCGGCGTTCGCCCCGAAGAGGCAATCGCGGTGGAGGATTCGTCCGTCGGTTTACGCGCCGCGGCAGCCGCCGGGATTGCGACATTGGTGATCACCAACGGGTACACCTGCGGGCAGGACTTCACGGCGGCGGCTGCCGTGCGTACCGGATACGATGGGCCGGAATCGCTCACCGCCGCGATGTGTCAGCGCATCCATCAGCAGTGGTGGGCGAGATGACCGTCGCGGCCGGATCGCTGGTGTCCGAACACGATTGCCTGTTGCTCGATCTCGACGGCACCGTGTACCGGGGTGCCGAACCCGTCGACGGGGCCGTCGCCACCTTGACCGACCTCGGTGTGCAGAGCCTCTTCGTCACCAACAACGCCTCACGCGGACCCGGTGAGGTGGCGGCCCGGATGCGCCGGATGGGGTTCAGCCTCCGGGACGACGACGTGGTCACCAGCGCACAGAGTGCGGCCCGGCTGCTGGCGAGCCGGCTGCGTCCCGGCGCACGGGTGCTCGTGGTGGGAGCGGACGCGCTTCGTGCCGAAGTGAGTGATGTCGGTTTGTGCCCGGTTCGAGCGGCGGGCGATGATGCGGTGGCGGTCGTACAGGGCCACTCCACCCGAACGGGATGGGAAGATCTCGCCGAGGCGGCGCTGGCCATTCGAGGCGGGGCCTGGTGGCTGGCCACCAACCTCGATAGTTCGTTCCCGACCGAACGTGGGCTGCTTCCGGGAAACGGATCGATGGTGGCGGCGCTGCGCACGGCGACCGGCGGCATTCCTGACGTTGCGGGAAAGCCGCAGCCGGAGATCCTGCGGGATGCGCTGGCACGTGGCCGGTTTCAGTCGCCGCTCGTTGTCGGCGACCGGCTTGACACCGATATCGCTTGTGCGAATGCTGCGGGCCTGCCGAGCCTGCTGGTGTGCAGCGGT
This sequence comes from Mycobacterium sp. P4_H6, assembly GCF_056400845.1. NCBI lineage: Bacteria > Bacillati > Actinomycetota > Actinomycetes > Mycobacteriales > Mycobacteriaceae > Mycobacterium > Mycobacterium sp. P4_H6. The sequence goes on from NZ_JBFUKN010000003.1 coordinate 175,450, forward strand.
GTGACCGCGCCCGGGCACGTGCCGGCGGCGCCGGTGGGGCAGCGACCCACACATGTCGCAAGGGATATCCGAAGTCTCAGGTACCCGAGTGTGAGCAGTCGGATCGGCCGACAACCCTATTGGCGTGTGGAGGTCGACGGCGATGCAGTGACGGTGCTGTCGACGGGAGTCGCCGACGATGGCGATGGCTTGTCGATCATCCGGGCGATCGCGCACGAGTTCTGGCGGATCGATACCGGTGAAGGTGAAGGTACACCGGCAATCCGCGCGGGTGACGACCATGCCCGGCGAGCCTTGGAGGCCATGGAGGTTGTCGAGCGGTCACGCCGAGACCACACCGCGGTGTAGTCGGCCTCGGCAACCAAGCGCCGAAGGCAAGTTCAGCGCTTGGGCCCTGCGTCGGTGGGCTCGGTCCGTGACCACCCGCGTTTTGGCGGAACTGCGAACGCTGGTGCCGTCCGTCGAAAGCGCAAGTGCCTGAGCCTTTTCGTGCCGCAATTCCGGATAGCTGACTGATTAGTACATAACGGCTACCGTCAATCGCACAAGCGTCGCAGGCTTCGACCGTCAAGACGGCAGCCGAACAGGCCATCCCACTGCTGTCAATACAGGTGCCTGCGGCCACCTGAACCACACCGCCTCCGAACGTCGGACGCGGGAATCGAATCGCCGGCCGATGTGATCGCGCTGCGGCCTGTCGGGATCATCCGTGTTGATGGCGGTGTTCACCGTGATGCATGATTTTCGCAGCCGTCCACGTGGGTGCCGGCGCCGTCGGGGCGTGCGTCAGCCTCGCCGAGACCTAACCGGCGAAGCGACCGGTCACCGGCGGCAGATCCTTGAGGGTGGCGATGCCCGGGGCCGCGGCGACCACCGCGGGCACCGCGTTGGTGACCGGCAGGGCGGTGTAGATCATGCCCAGGCCCATGAATCCCGGTTCGGTCCAGTCCTTGGGCGGCAGGCAGTGCAATACGGTGCGCATATTCGGTAGGCCGAACACCTGGATGACGTGGCCGTGCTCAAGCGGTTTGGGCGGCGTGACATGGTCACCCATCGTCCAGTTGAACCCCACGCTGACGACATTGCGGTCGCCGACCCAGCCGCGGTGATAGCCGAGCACGC